>SKSL01000095.1 GCA_007123015.1 Natronohydrobacter sp.
GCCGGCAGGTCCGGTCCGTGGTCCTGGCGGCCGGTTCGTGCCACGCGACGGCGAATGAGCTGCTGGTAGGCTGCCCGCAGCGCTGCTGGCTGGAGGGCCGGGTGCCACCCTCACAGAGGTGAGCACACATCATGTCTGAGCCATTCACCCTCGTCAGAGGCAAGCGTCTTCGCGTGGTCCGTCTCGATGACTGCGGTGGGCTGCCCGACGCCGCGACCGCCTGCAGCTGGCTGGTCTCCAAGGGTTTCATCTCCGTGCAGATGACGCCGGAGACGGCCGACGGCGACGACATCGAACTGAAGAACGCCAACGGCGACCTGGAGGTGTCCGACAGGGGCAGGGACCAGCTCCGCTGGTGGAATGTGGAGGCGGAGCTGACCGGCGTCGATCCGGCGCTGCTGGAGATGACCTCCAACGTCGTGCTGGAGGAGGACTGGGACTCCAACGTCGTCGGGATCCGCAGCTACGAGGGCAGCCCGTCAGGGTCGTTCTCGCTGGAGGTGTGGGCCGGCACCGGACAGCAGTGCAGTCCGGGCGGAGTCGTCCGCTACGGCTACCTCCTCCTCCCGTTCGTGATCCCCAGCGTGCTGGGCGACATCACGATCGAGAACGGCGCCGCATCGCTGCACATCAAGGGCCGCACCGGCGGCGGCGGCGGCTGGGGCACCGGCCCGTTCGACGTTGTGCCGATCGACGGCGACAACACCCCGGGCAAGTTGGCTGTGCCGCTGGGCGCGGCCGAACATCAGCTGCTCCGGTCGACCACGATCGCGCCGCCTGCGGTCACGGTCGGATGCCAGCCGATGCCTGCCTGACCTGGAGCAGCCGATGTCTGTCCAGACCGCACCGTGTGACTGGCCGTGCGTCGGTGACTGCTCCGCGTTCGCCGGGTTGGGCGAGCCGTTGACGTCGGCGGCGAAGGCGGCTGCAGTCGCCTTCCTGTGGGAGTGGACGGGCCGCCGGTTCGGGGCCTGCGAGACGACAGTGCGGCCGTCTCGCAGACCCCATACGCCGGGCACCTGGTCGGGTCCGTCGCCGTGGCGGTCCGCGTTCGTGTTGGGCCGCTGGTCGCCGGTCTTCTGTGGCGGCTGCGGGATGGTGTGCGGCTGCGGCAGTCCGACCCGGCTGCGGCTGCCCGGGCCGATCGTTGAGGTGTCGACGGTCACGGTCGGCGGGGATGTACTCGACCCGGAGGCGTGGCGGGTCGATGGCCGGTCGACGCTGGTCCGTCAGGACGGCGAGGGGTGGCCGGCCACGCAGGATCTGACCCTGCCGGATGGGGAGCCGGGCACCTGGTCGGTGACGTACCAGGCGGGTGAGCCGGTCCCCGAAGGCGGACAGATCGCCGCCGGTGTGTTGGCCTGCGAGATGGCGAAGGCGTTGACAGCCGACCGGACCTGTCAGCTGCCTGAACGGATCTCGAATCAGGTGACTCGCGAAGGGGTTACGGTCACGATTCTGGATCAGTTCGAGGGTCTGGAGGCGGGCCGGACGGGCCTGTGGCTGGTCGACTCGTGGGTGACGTCGATCCGGCAGCCGTCACGGCCGGCGAAGGTCGTCGCGCCGCAGCGTCGCCGTCCGGGTCCGTCGATGGTCCGTAGCCGATGATCGTCGATCCGGTCGGGCCGTTGGCGGAGCAGATGTTGGCGTGTCTGGTCGGCACGTTGGATGCTGCCGAAGTGCCGGTGTGCCGGGCTGTGTGGCATCCGGGTGCTGAGGTGCCGTGGGACGCCTGCGGGCAGACGGTCGGTGGGGTCGAGGGGCAGGCGTGGGTGGCGGTCCGGCGGGTCTGGCCGACCGACCGGTTCCCGGCGGAGCCGTCTGGTCCGCAGGAGCGTGAGCTGACCGGGATGGCGGTCGAGCTGCGGGTCGGTGTGCTCCGCTGTGCTGCGACGGTCGACGCGTCGGGGCATCCGCCGTCGCCGGCTGACGTGTCGGCTGATGCGGACAAGGCGTCGCGGGATCGGGCTCTGACAGCGCATGCGATCGTGTGTTGTGCGCTCAACGACGACGCGTCGTGGATGTTGGGCGGCTGGGAGCCGATGGGTCCGCAGGGCGGCTGCGTCGGGGGGGCGTGGACGGTGACGGTGTGGGTGCCTGCCTGCATCTGTGTGGAGGACGACTGATGAGGTGGCAGCGGATGACGCATGCAGAGCTGGACGAGTTGGGTGCGGACCTCACCGGGTGGCCGGTCGACGGCACGAAGGCGGAGAAGGCTGCCGCACTCGGCGAGCCTGCCGAAGAATCGCCGTCGACGCAGGTGGTGGCCCGTGCCGACCTGGCGGGCTGGCCTGCCGGTGAGGTCCGCACCGTCGACGACACACGACTGGCGGCGATGCTGGCGGCCGGAACGGTAGACGTCGTCAACCCGCCCAGATCGACGCCAGACGGCGAGGACGGCGAGGACGGCATCGTCCCCGTATGATCCTATTTCGGCGGGGCTGCGCAGCGTAGAGGCGATCTGGTGTCCATCCGCATCTCGGTGTCGACCCGCAGTTCGGTCAACGACGCCGAGGTCAGCCGGTGGGCTGCGCAGGTGTTGGGCCCGTCGGTGCTGCGGGCCGCATCCCGCGTCCGCGACAACGCCCGAGGCAACCTCACGGCGGCCGGCCGGGTCGACATCGGCCATCTGCGTCGCGGGATCTCGGCCGAGGCGGTCGGGATCCGAGGCCGGCAGGTTCAGGCACGGGTCGTATCACCCCAGGCCTACGCCAAGTATGTCCACGACGGGACGACCGGACCGATCGTGCCGCGTCGCGCACGGGTGCTACGGTTTCGGCCGCGAGGCGGCAGCTACGTGTTCGCACCGTCCGTCAAAGGGATCGCGGGCACGCCGTATCTGACCGACGCGCTCAAGCAGCTCCGACCCGGCGACTTCACCTGACAGAGGACCACCTCATGCCCACACCGACGTTCAGCCCGTCCGCAGCGGACCTGAAGCGGACTCCGTTGCCGCTCACGATCGCGGAGAAGGACCCGGAGCAGACCCGGAAGGTGAAGTGGAAGCCGCAGAAGATGGCCGCGATGATGTTCTCGGCCGGGCTGCTCGACGGCGCACTGTTCGGCGACGATGAGCAGGGGCAGGCCAAGGCGGGTACGCAGGCCACCAAGGGCATGCTCGACTGGTTCGCGGGCGGACTGTCCGCCGCCGATGAGGAGTGGCTGATCGGCCGGCTGAAGGATGCCGACGACTGGTTCGACTTCGTCCATCTCAACGAGATCGTGAAGCACTGCATCGAGGTCATCGCCGACCGCCCTACTACGTCGCGGTCCGGTTGACGCGGACCGCGCATGATCAGCGGCACACGTTCGACGGGTGGGCTGCTGCACGCGGCGTCGATCCGTGGAGCCTGCCGGACCGGCGGCTGATCAACCTCGTCGAACACTGGCTGAAGCTGGACCGCACCGAAGCGCAGATCGCCGAGATCGACGCGCTCCTCAACGAGACGCCTGCGTCGGAGGACGACCCGGGCTGGTCTGCGGACGCCGAGTTGGCCCTGTTTGGCCAGGCGATGAGCCGGCCGCGATAGGCTCGCCGCGTCGACGGCAGGCGCGGGATGTCCAAGCTCGGTGAAGTGTGGGTCGATGTGCGGGGCGACGCGGATCCGCTCGTGTCGGACATCGGCTCCGGCCTGTCACAGGTCGAGGGGGTCGCCCAAGGGTTCGGGTCGCGGCTGGAGGCGGCACTGACCGGCCCGCTCGCGAGGGGCGCGGCGACGGCCGGGGCTGCGGCGGCGACCGCAATCGGTGCAGGCCTCACACAGGCCGGCCGGCTCGACGGGCAGATGCGTGAGGTCGTGACCCTGTTCGGTCTGTCAGGCGCCGCCGCCGAAGCGTCAGTGACCAGCCTGCAGGTACCGGTCCGGGACTTGTCGACCACCCTCGGGATCGCCCAGTCGAACGTCACCGACGGGTTGTATCAGGCGATCAGTGCCGGCGTGCCACGCGACAACGTGTTCGAGTTTCTCGACGCGGCCGGCCGCTTCGCGATCGGCGGTGTGACCGACATGAGTGCTGCCGTCGACGGGCTGACCACCGCGACCAATGCGTGGGGCATCGACGTGTCGCAGGTCGACAAGGTCGCCGATGCGTTCTTCGCGGCGATCCGGGGCGGCAAGACCAACGCAGAGGAGCTGTCCGCTTCGCTGTTCAACGTCGCGCCGTCCGCGTCGGCGGCCGGCGTGTCGTTGGAGGAAACGCTGGCGGCGACGGCAGCGCTGACCGCATCCGGTGTGCCGACGTCGGTGGCGACTACGCAGATCCGGCAAGCGATCGAGGAGCTGAACGACCCGTCGCGGGAGGTCGCGCAGGTCTTCGAGGAGTTGTCTGGACAGACGTTCAGGGACTTCATGGCGTCGGGCGGGACCATGCAAGAAGCGTTGCAGATGCTCGGCGATAATGCGGCCGATTCGGGCATGCAGATCGGCGAGCTGTTCGGCTCCGTGCAGGCTTCGGCAGCAGCGACGACGCTGTACAACGACGCCTCTGGTGCGTTCGCCGAGAATCTGCGGCTGCAGGCAGACGCGGCCGGGATGGCAGCCGGCGCCTACGAGGTCGTCGCGGCCGGCGCCGCCCACCAGTTCGAGGTGTTCAAGCAGCAGGGCGCCGCACTGTTGACCACCCTCGGGCAGACGTTCCTGCCGTTCGTCAACGGCGTGCTCGGCGGCTTGACCCGGCTGATGGGCGGGTTCATGTCCTTGTCCGGGCCGACGCAGCGGTTCATCGCCGGGCTGGTCGGAGCGATCGCTGTGCTCGGCCCGCTGCCGCTGCTGCTGGGGAAGATGATCGGACCGCTGGCAAGAGCAGGCCGCGAGTTCATGCTGTTCGGCAAGATGCTGGCCGGCCTCGGCAAGCTGCTGCTCGCCAACCCGATCGTGCTCGGCCTCGTCGCCATCGGCGCCGCCCTCTACCTGCTGTGGACCCGATCGGAGACGTTCCGCAACATTGTCACCGCAGTGTGGGAGGCGGTCAAGACGGCGGCAGCAGCGGTCGTGGACTGGTTCATGGGCACGGCCGTACCGTGGCTCCAGAATGCGTGGGAGCGGATCAAGGTCGGCGTGCAGCTGCTGTGGCAGGTCATGCAGGCCGTCTGGGAGCGGATCCGTGAGGCGGCGGCAGCGGCAGTCGAATGGTTCATGGCGAACGTCGCGCCGCGTCTGCAGGCCGTGTGGGAGGCGATCAAGACGGCGGCAGCAGCGGCTGCCGACTGGTTCATGACGCACGTCTGGCCGCTGTTCCAAGCGTTCGGTGAGCTGTTCTCCGCCCTGTGGGAGGGCGCATCCGGACGGTTCGGCGGCGTGTGGGACACGATCGTCGGGATCATGTCGACCACCTGGGATGTGCTGCAGACGATCTGGTCGGCGATCTCCGAGGCATGGTCGGTGCTGTGGGCTGCCATCCAGGCCGTGTGGGATGCGGTCGGCCCGCCGCTCATGACGATCATCTCGGCCGCCTGGGAACAACTGAAGGCCAATGTCGAGCTGGTGTGGACGGTCATCCGCACGGTGGTCGAGACGGTTCTTGGGGTCATTCAGGGCATTATCCAGACGGTGACGGCTGCGATCCGCGGCGACTGGCAGGGTGTCTGGGAGGGCATCAAGGCGATCTTCGCGTCAGTGTGGGATGGCATCAAGGGCGTCCTGTCCGCTGTCGCCACCTGGATCGGCAGTACCGTCCGACGGATGGTCGACCTGGTCCGAGATCTGTTCGGGCGCATGCGCGACCGGGTGGTGGACTTCGTCGGTCGGATGCGAGATCGGGTCGTCGACTTTGTCGGCCGCATGCGCGACCGGGTTGTCGAGTTCGTCACCGGCCTGCGCGACCGGGTCGTCGAGACCGTCGGTGCCATGCGCGACCGTGCAGTCGAGACCGTCGGTGCCATGCGCGACCGGGTCGTCGAGTTCATCACCAACCTGCGCGACCGGGTCGTCGAACGGATCACAGACCTCCGTGACCGGTTCGTTGAGCGGTTCACTGCTCTGCGGGATCTGGTGTTGGCGATCGCGACAGTCATCCGCGACCGGGTGGTCGAGTTCGTTACTGGGCTTCGCGACCGGGTGGTTGAGCGGATTACGAATCTGCGGGAGCAGGTCGTTCAGCGGTTCCAGGCGCTGCGGGATCTAGTGTTGGCGATCGCCGCTGTCGTCCGCGATCGGGTCACGCAAGCGTTCAATGCGTTGCGCGACAGGGTGACGTCGGCCGTCAATGCGGCCCGTGACCGGGTGACGTCGGCGATGAATGCGGCTCGTGACCGGGTGACGTCGGCAGCGAATGCGGCCCGCGATCGGGTGACGCAGGCGTTCAATGCGTTGCGCGATCGTGCTGCGCAGGCGGTCAACACGGCCCGGGACAGGGTGACGTCGGCAGCGAATGCGGCCCGCGACCGGGCGGTGAGCGCATTCAACGGCATGCGAGACCGGGTCGTGTCGGCAGTGAACGGTCTGCGGGACCGGGTCCGGTCGACGTTCGATTCAGTGGTGGACTTCGTGCGC
>SKSL01000043.1 GCA_007123015.1 Natronohydrobacter sp.
ATGGCACAGGCCATTATCGTCACCGCCATGGTCGTCAGCCGCGCCTCGATCCGAGATGTACTGGATGAAGCGCAATCGGCCTCGCGCATTGGCTATGTGACGATGGGCATGGCGATTGTGCCGATGATCGCGCCCGCCATTGGCGGGCTGCTTGATGAAATATTCGGCTGGCGCGGCAGTTTCGGGCTGATGCTGCTGGCCGGGCTGGCCGTGCTGGCGCTGACCTGGCGCGATATGGGCGAAACCAAGCTGCAGCGCAGCACCAGCATGACCGGTGTTCTGGTCGAATTGCCTGAACTGATGCGCGCACGCCGCTTCTGGGGCTATTGCGGCACGGCCACGCTCGCCTCTGGCGCGTTCTTCGCATACCTGGGCGGCGCACCTTTCGTGGGGGCCATGGTGTTCGGCATGTCGCCCGCGCAACTGGGCCTTTATTTCGGCGCGCCGGCCGTCGGCTATG
The DNA here is from genome assembly GCA_007123015.1 of Natronohydrobacter sp. Taxonomy (GTDB): domain Bacteria; phylum Pseudomonadota; class Alphaproteobacteria; order Rhodobacterales; family Rhodobacteraceae; genus Roseinatronobacter. Next base: position 461 of record SKSL01000043.1, read on the forward strand.
CTGCAGGCAATTTCCTGTCGGGCCGCTACGCCGCACGCGTGGGCGTGAACCGGATGATCCTGCTGGGCTGCGCTGTGGCCTTCGGCGGCATGCTGGCGCTGCTCATCCTGTCTTTGACCCTGCCCCTGACGCCGCTCATTTTCTTCGGCCTGTTCGTGACTGTGGGTCTGGGCAATGGCATGCTGCTACCCTCGGCAACATCGGGCATGATGTCCGTGCGCCCGCATCTGGCAGGCACCGCAAGCGGCATCGGCGGCGCGATCATGATCGGTGGGGGGGCCGGCCTTTCGGCCCTCGCAGGCGCGATCCTGACACCCGAGAGCGGGGCCATGCCGCTGATCTGGCTGATGGTCACGACCACGGGGCTGGGTTTCCTGCCACTTCTCTATGTGATCCGGCGCGAGGCGCAGCTTTCGGCTTGACGCGACAGCTGCGCTTTGCAAACCTGTCATGCAAAGCCTGCAAACCCCGCTAACCGTCCGAGGCCTGATGCCCCCGCAAAAACTCTATGCTGGTGCCAAACTGCGCGAAACCCGTACCCAGCTTGGTCTGACGCAAAAGGATTTCGCCGGGCGGCTGGGCGTGTCGCTGCCCTATCTGAACCAGATGGAGAACAACCACCGCCCACTCTCGACGTCGGTCGTCCTCGCGCTTGCGCGCGAATTCGGCATGGATGTGACCGAACTCTCCGCAGGCGATAGCGAGCGGCTTGTATCAGATCTGCGCGAGGCCTTCGCTGATCCGCTGTTTAGCAAATCCACCCCTGCCCTGCCCGATCTGCGACTGGTCGGCGCGAATGCGCCGGGCTTTGCGCGCGCCTTCCTGGACCTGCACCGTGCTTACCGGCAAGCGCAGGAACAACTCGCCTCGCTGGACGAAGCCCTTGGGCGCGAAGATACCACGCTGCGCCTGTCCCCCTGGGAAGAAGTACGCGATTTCTTCCATTATTGTGACAATTACATCGATGCTGTGGACCGCGCCGCCGAGCGCTTCACAGCCTCCGGGCGCGATCCGATCCAGCTTGCCAGTGAAGCGCTCGCCAATCGCAAGATCACGCTGCGCCTGACCAATACGCGCAGCTTGCGCAGCTTTGACCCCGAGACTGGCACGCTGGAAATATCGGCCAAGGCCACTCGCGCCACTCAGGCCTTTCAACTGCTGCACCAGGTCGCCTTGATCACTCAAAGCGATCTGTTCGACGCAACGCTGGACCTCGCCCGCTTCCAGTCCGATGAAGCCCGCGCCATCGCCAAGATCGGAATTGCGAATTACTTCGCCGGGGCCGCATTGCTTCCTTACCGCCGCTTTCAAGAGACCGCAGCCGCCACCCGCCACGATCTCGAAACGCTGGCAGATAAATTCGGGGCCTCTATCGAGCAAGTCGCGCATCGCCTGTCCACGATGCAACGTCCCGGCGCGAAGGGCGTACCGTTTTTCTTCGTGCGCATTGATCAGGCCGGCACCATCACCAAGCGCCATTCGGCCACCCGCCTGCAATTCGCCCGTTTCGGCGGGGCCTGCCCGCTCTGGAATGTTCATCGCGCTTTTGAAACTCCGGGCCGCTTCCTGCGCCAATTGGCTGAAACCCCCGACGGAATGCGCTATTTCTGCCTCGCGCTGGCCGTGACCAAGGGCGGCGGGGCCTATCACGCGCCCGTGCGCCGCTATGCCATCGCGCTTGGCTGCGAAATCGACCATGCCAGCCGTCTGGTCTATGCCGATGGCATGGATATCAGCCGCGCCACTGTCTTCGAGCCCATCGGCATTTCCTGTCGCATCTGCGAGCGCGACCATTGTCACCAGCGGTCGGTCCCGCCGCTGGAGAGACGCTTGCGCATTGACCACGACCAGCGTGGGCTGCTGCCTTACAACATAGAGTAGCTCAACCGCATTTCGAATGACCGCAGGCACGACAGGTCATGCAGCCTTCGATCATCACCATCTCATAGGCCCCACAGGCCGGACAGGCCCGCCCGCGCGAGGCCGCATCGCCCACCGCCAGCTTCGCGGCCTCGGGGTCTGTCTTCAGCCCCAGCCCTTCACCCCCGATAAACCCGATGCGGATCAGATGCTGCTCGATCACCCCCCCGATAGCGGCCAGGATCGACGGAATATACCGCCCCTCGACCCAGGCGCCGCCGCGCGGATCGAACACCGCTTTCAACTCTTCAACCACGAAAGACACATCGCCCCCGCGCCGGAACACCGCCGAGATCATCCGCGTCAGCGCCACAGTCCAGGCGAAATGCTCCATATTCTTCGAATTGATGAAAATCTCGAAGGGCCGGCGGTGCCCGTTGATCACAGTGTCATTGATCGTGACATAAATGGCGTGCTCGGATCCGGGCCATTTCAGCTTGTAAGTATGTCCCTCCAGCGCAGCGGGCCGATCAAATGGCGTGGAGAGATAGACCACATCCGCGCCCTTATCCGCTTCCGGTGCGGCCTCGGTCTTTTCCGACACCGAAAGCACTGAACCTGTCACATCATTTGGCCGGTACGTCGTGCAGCCCTTGCAGCCCAGATCCCAGGCCGCCATGTAGACATCCTTGAAATCCTCGAAACTGATATCTTCCGGGCAGTTGATCGTCTTGGAAATCGAGCTGTCCACCCATTTCTGCGCCGCTGCCTGCATCTTCACATGATCTATCGGTGCTAGTGTCTGGGCATTGACGAAATAGCCCGGCAGCGGCGCATCCCCATTCTTCTCGCGCCACAGCCGCACGGCGTAATCCTCGACTGTTTCCTCAGTGCGCGCGCCATCCTTTTGCAACACCTTGCGTGTGTATTCATAGGCAAAGACCGGCTCGATCCCGGAACTGACATTGCCTGCATAGAGGCTGATGGTCCCTGTGGGCGCGATTGATGTGAGCAGCGCATTGCGGATCCCATATGCGCGGATCGCGTTGCGCACATCATCGTCCATCGCGCGCATATTGGCGGATGCGAGAAAGCCCTCTGCCTCGAACAGGGGAAACGTCCCTTTTTCGCGCGCCAGATCAACACTCGCCAGATAAGCCGACCGCGCAATCGCGTGCATCCACTGATCAAGCTGCGCAACAGCGGCATCCGAGCCATAGCGCAGCCCCACCATCAGCAGCGCATCGGCAAGCCCCGTCACCCCCAGCCCGATCCGCCGCTTGGCGTGTGCCTCCTGCGCCTGCGCGTCGAGCGGGAAGCGGCTGGCATCGACGACATTATCCATCATGCGGACAGCGACCCGCACCAGATCATCTAGCGCCGCCCCATCCAGCCGCGCGCCCGTCTCGAAAGGATCAAGCACCAGCCGCGCCAGATTGACCGAGCCCAGCAGACACGCACCATAAGGCGGCAAGGGCTGTTCGCCGCAAGGATTGGTCGCGGCAATCGTCTCGCAATAGTTCAGGTTGTTCGCCGCATTGATCCGGTCGATGAAGATCACGCCGGGTTCGGCATAATCATAGGTCGCGCGCATGATCCGGTTCCACAAATCGCGCGCCTGCACAGTCTGATAAACGCGGCCATCAAACACCAGATCCCAGGGCCCATCAGCTTTAACAGCCTCCATGAAGGGGTCTGTCACCAGCACGGACAGATTGAACATCCGCAACCGCGCCGCATCTCGCTTGGTGGCGATAAATTCCTCGATATCCGGGTGATCACAGCGCATGGTCGCCATCATCGCGCCTCGGCGCGAGCCTGCAGACATGATCGTGCGGCACATCGCGTCCCAGACATCCATGAAGGACAAGGGCCCCGAGGCATCCGCCGCCACACCCATCACTGGCGCGCCCCTGGGCCGGATGGTCGAGAAATCATAGCCGATCCCGCCGCCCTGCTGCATGGTCAACGCGGCCTCTTTCAGCATCTCGAAAATGCCGCCCATCGAATCGGGGATCGTGCCCATCACGAAACAGTTGAACAACGTGACCGACCGCCCGGTCCCCGCCCCGGCGGTGATCCGCCCTGCAGGCAGGAACTTGAAATCCTCAAGCGCCGCGTAGAACTGGTCTTCCCAATGCGCGGGGTCTGCTTCCACTGCGGCCAAGGCCCGCGCGATTCGCCGCCAGCTATCCTCGACCGTGACATCCTGCACTATGCCATCTGCGTCTTTCAGACGGTATTTCATATCCCAGATCTGCTCGGCAATCGGGGCAGCGAAACGGCTCATGGCGCATATCCTTTGGGGCAGGCATCCGGAAAGCCGCAAGATACGCGCCAGCCCCCCTTCGGTCAACGGCCTTGCCGCCCTTCCCGCAGCCACTATAACTGCGGGCATGAGCACAATTCATCTGGTCAAAATCTGCGTGGGTGCCGAACAGGTCGAAGATCTGCTGCATTGGCAACGTGACCCGCGCGCGCTCGGCCCTGATGGCCTGCCGCGTCATGTCACGCGCATGTGGCCCAAGCGCGCCGATGCGCTGCGCAATGGCGGCTCGCTCTACTGGGTGTTCAAGGGTGTGATCCTCGCGCGCCAGCGCATCCTGCGGCTCGAAGATGTCACAGGCGGCGATGGCATCCTGCGCTGCGGCATCGTGCTCGACCCCGAAGTGACCCGCACAGCCGCCGCCCCCAAACGCCCTTTCCAAGGCTGGCGCTATCTGGACCCAAAAGACGCCCCCCCTGATCTGCCGAAAGCCCGCGCCGGAGATGACACGCTGCCCCCAGAGCTTGACGCCGCCCTGGCCGATCTGGGCCTGCGCTGATTCTCATTTTCTTGCCAGAAATACTTAATCAGACACATCCCAAACCAGACCGAGGCTGCCGGGGCGCGCTGGCCCGGTCAGCCAATATGCTGCATCACTGGAAAGGTTTCGAGCAACCACCAGCTGAACGCAGAAAACGCACCTGTCACAAGGGCAATGCCGACAATGATCAAGAGCACACCCATCGCTTTCTCGATCACGCTCATATAAGGCTTCAGCCGGTTCATAAGCCCCATCGAGCGCTGCACGAAGATCGCAGCCAGCAGGAAGGGCAGCCCCAGTCCCAGCGCATAGACCCCCAACATGGCCGTACCGCGCGTCACTGTGGCATCAGTCGCGGCCATGGTCAGGATCGCGCCCAGCACAGGACCGATGCAGGGTGTCCAGCCAAAGGCAAAGGCTAACCCCAGGATATATGCGCCAAAGGCCGATCCGCCCCGGTCACCCGCATCCAGCCGCGCTTCGCGCATCAGGAACGGGATGCGAAACAGCCCGAGAAAATGCACCCCGAACAGGATCACAACGACCCCGGCAATCTGCCCGAACAGCGTGGCATTGCTCAGAAACAGATGCCCCATGGTCGAGGCCGTGAAGCCCAGCAGCAGAAAAACTGTCGACAAGCCCATGAAAAAGAACAAGGCGGGCAGGATGGCGCGGCGCGACGCCTGACCCTCGGCGCTCAGCTCCTGCATCGAGATCCCGCCCATATAGGCCAGGTAGGGCGGCACGATCGGCAACACGCAAGGCGACAGAAAAGACAGAATCCCGGCACCGAATGCGATGGACAGCGCCACAATCAGCCCTGCATCGAATACATCTATCCCGAACATAGCGCTCGCCTTCTCATTGTCTCAGGATCCAGTTACGCCAGTCACCCCGAATCGTCATCCGGTCCGGCGTCACAGTTGCGTGGGCTGCGCGCTCATGCCGCAAGGGCCGCGCGCGCAACCCGTCTGATCAACCGCGCTGGGACCACCATCCACTGCGCTTCGGCGCGGCAGAGGTCCTACTCTCGTCTTCCGCATCTTCGGCTGGCGCAGAAGCGGCAGCAGGCGTTTCTGCCCTATCATCAAGCGTTACCGCTGTGTTTTGAGGCGCAGCATGCTCGGACTGCTGCTCGGGCTGCGTGTCCAGCCCCTCTGCATCTGCTGCGTCATTCATAGGTGCAGGACTTTGCTCGGGCGTCGCCTCCTCGGGCATGGGGGTGCCCTCGCGCTCAACTGGCGCTGTGACCGGCAGTGCGGCCTCGGGAAGTTCCGACAGTGTCGCCATCTCCGGATCAGCCTCAGCCGGATTGTCGTGCTGGACGGTCTGCGCGGCGTCTGGCGAGAC
>SKSL01000250.1 GCA_007123015.1 Natronohydrobacter sp.
AATGGGGCCGCAGAATAGATGACATCCATGCCCAGACCAAGCGCGGCCTCGGCTATTGCGGCCTGATGCGCGGTCTCGTTCTGCAGAAGCAGGATGTCGTCCAGCTCGACACCAGTCAAGGCTGCAAGCGCAGCGTCCAGCGACAGATCCTGATTGGCCCCGGGGTGGATGACGATCTGGTTCTCTCCGGCCGGGTCAACCATGATCACAGCATGGCCAGTTGCTCCTTGAAGCTGTTGCACGCCGGTACAATCGACCCCGGCGGCTTCGAGCTTCGCGCGGGCTGCTGCCCCATCCGCGCCCACGGCCCCAAGATGGCGGACCTGCGCCCCGGCGCGCGCAGCCGCGACCGATTGATTGGCGCCCTTGCCGCCCAGCTGGCTGCGATAGGTGCCCGCTGCAAGTGTTTCCCCCGGCGCAGGCAGATGCGGCAGCGTGTAGATATGATCAATATTGATCGACCCGAAGCACCAGACTGCCATGCATTTGCCCTTTCGCGTGGATTTCTCGCGCAGAATGGCACTGTGTCCCCGCTCTGTCGAGCCTGCCTGACATCGTTTCAGCGAGCGCAATCCCTGGCTGGATTTCTGGCGGGAAGACACGTCATCCGGACTCGAAAGAACCCGCGTTGGCGCATTTGACACACTACACGCCACTGGCATGGTTTGTTGATGTTGGGGGTGGATATGACCGGCGAGACGGATTCTGAACACGAACTATTTGCCTGCAAGGAGTTCGCCCATGACCAGCTGTTCTCTCGCCGATCTGCAAAAGACGCCAGCGCTTCATGTGCGCCTCGGCAAGACGCGTCTAGAAACGCTTTGCCTGCTTGTGCTGGAGGTGATCAGCGCTCGCAGAGTGAACCTGACCCATATCGCGTCTGACAGGCTGATTGGAAATGAGTTGAGTGAATTCAGCAGGTCGTGATTCTGTTCGGTTGCGAAGCTGAACGGAGATCACGATGGCCTGGACCCAACTCACTTGTCTGAAGGATAGGCGCAAGACCAAAGGTTATCAAGATTTGACAGCGGAAGAGTGGGCGGTTGACCCAGCCGTCGTTCAGCAGTCGGAGCATGTCGCGAGGAAGTGGTACCCGGTTCCAAGCTTTTCGACATGCGAAAGCGATCCGCTCTGGAGAGCCGGTTTATTGAAAATATTGAGGGGGTGGCGCAGAATAAACCAAACAGCAGTGATCAGACGGGTTCTGCAAGGTTCAGGGTATCAATTAGCTGAAAGTGTTCAGGTGCGGCAGGTGTTCGGCCGTCAAGCTTTCGGTCGGTGATCTTCGCGCAGTGGCGATGGATCCGGACAAGCCTGTCGAGGACCGCGCGCGGGCCCACGCTGTGCCCCGTGGCTATCTGGTTCCGTTTCGAACTGATTTTGTGCCTCGTCGGTTGCTGTGTCTGTGGCTTGATTAGCCTTGGATGCGCGCTCGGTCTGCATGGCGACGAAACTCTTTCATGGGATCCGATTGCGTATTGCAAATGATTATCATTAGCATAATTATGTCGATACCCGATCCCGAATCAAAGAGGACCACATGCCTGTGAACCGACTGAAGATGCCTTGTCTTGCAGCGGGAGCTGCCTTTGGGCTGGTCGTGCCCGCAATGGCCGAGGATGCACCGCTGAATGTGCTCGCGACGGTGGGGATGATCGCCGATGTCGCGCAGACTGTTGCAGGTGAATGCGCGGTCGTCAGCACGCTGATCGGCCCGGGCGTCGACCCGCATTACTATTCCGCCACGCCCGCTGATGTGGGCAAGATCGCAGATGCTGAGCTGATATTTTTCGTTGACCGCACGCTGGAAGAGCGGCTGGCCGATGTGCTGGACAACTTCCGCGATCGCACGCCGACCGTGGGTTTGGCCAGCGCGACCTTTGATGACGCAGACCTGCTGGAAGACCCCGACGAGCCCGGCGAGATGGACCCGCATCTGTGGATGGATGTCAGCCGCTGGGCGCGTATTGCTCCCGTGATCGCCGAGTTCATCACAGAGCAGCGCCCCGATTGCACTGAGACCATGACCGGAAATGTAGAGGCGCTGTCAACACAGCTGGAAGCGCTGCATGGCTGGGTGGGCGAAGCCATTGCTTCCATCCCCGAACGCAATCGCATCATGGTGACGGCCCATGACGCTTTCTACTACTTCTCTGACGCTTACGGGATCGCGGCCTCCGAGGCGATCGAGGGCATTTCCACCGCGTCAGAGGCCAGCATCGGCGACATCCGCGAGGTGGCTGAATTCGTTGTTGAAACAGGTGTCCCTGCGGTCTTTGTCGAAACCACCATCAACCCGCGCACCATCGAGGCGCTGGTTGCCGAGGTCCAGAGCCAGGGCCATGATGTGGTGATCGGCGGCGAGCTCTTCTCTGACGCCATGGGCGACGATGGCACAGCCGAGGGCACCTATATTGGCATGATCCGTGCCAATACGATCATTATCGCGCAGGCGCTCGGCGGCACTGTGCCGGACTGGCCAGAAGCCTTGCAGGATTGGGCGCATGTATGGGACATTTCCCACTGACCCGCTGATCTGATAACCCGGACGGATAGCAGTGCGCGTGGATGTCCTACGCGCATTGTAAGCATGAAAGAGCATCCGATGCGCGACGACACGCTCCACGAACCCGACCAGGCGCTGCATGTCGAGGATCTGACCGTCAGCTATGGCGAGACACCTGCGCTGTGGGATATCGACCTCGATATCCCGCCGGGGGTGATGTGCGCCATTGTCGGGCCGAATGGCGCGGGCAAGTCGACGCTGATCAAGGCGGCCCTCGGGCTGGTGCGGCCCATCGCTGGGCATGTGCGTTTTTTGGGGCGTCCGGTTAATGCGATGCGCGGAAAGATTGGCTATGTGCCACAGCGCCATTCGGTGGATTGGGACTTTCCCACCTGCGTGCGCGATGTGGTCGAGATGGGACTCTACCGCGCGCTTGGCTGGTTCCGTCGTCCAGGTCGCGACGCTCGCGCCCGCGCCATTGCGGCCTTGGCCGAAGTGGGGATGCAGGACTATGCCGACCGCCAGATCAGCCAGCTTTCAGGTGGTCAGCAGCAGCGGGTCTTTCTGGCACGCGCGCTGGTGCAGGACGCGCCGATCCTGATTCTGGATGAGCCACTGGCGGGGGTCGATGCTGCGACCGAAGCCGTGATCATTTCGCTCTTGAAGCGTCTGCGCGATGACGGTCGCACTGTGATTGTGGTCCATCATGACCTGACCACAGTGCAAAGCTATTTCGACTGGCTGGTGATGTTGAATGTCCGCATCATCGCACAAGGCCCCGTGGCGCAGGTCTACACGCCCGAAAACCTTCGGGCCGCCTATGGCCAGCATCTGGCGATGATCGCCGTATCTTCGGGGGCTTCGGAATGACCCTTCTGGCAGAGCTTCTGTCCTCGCAGATCGTGCGCACGGTTTTGACTGGCGCGGCGATGCTGGGGGCAATTGCCGGGATGCTGGGGTCTTTCGCTGTGCTGCGCCGCCAGTCGCTGCTGGGCGATGCGCTGGCCCATGCTGCTTTGCCGGGCGTCTGTCTGGGCTTCCTGATCGCGGGAGGCCGCGATCTGGGAAGCATCATGGCCGGAGCATTCTTCACCGGCGCGCTGGCGGCGCTGGTGATGATGCTGATCACGCGGGCCACAACGCTGAAAACCGACGCGGCACTTGGCATCGTGCTCAGCGTATTCTTCGCGGTGGGTGTGGTGCTGTTGACCCATTTACAAGGCATGGGCGGCGCGGCAAGTGCGGGGCTGAGCAGTTTCCTGTTCGGACAGGCGGCAGCGATCCTGCGCTCGGATTTGTGGATGATGGGCGGCGTCGGGCTGGTGGCGCTGACGCTGGTGCTGGCCTTCTGGAAAGAGATCAAGCTGGTCAGCTTCGACGCCGATTTCGCCCGCGCGCAGGGCTTTCCGGTGACTGTGCTGGAAGCGTTTCTGACCGTAATGGTTGCGCTGGCCATTGTGGTCGGGTTGCAGCTGGTGGGGGTGGTGCTGATCGTGGCGTTGCTGATCGCACCGGCTGCTGCCGCCCGGCAATGGACGAACAGCCTTGGCACTATGGTGGTGCTCTCGGCGCTGATCGGGGCCGCTTCGGGGGCAAGTGGCGCGCTGATCAGCGCGACGACGCGAGGGCTTGCCACCGGGCCAGTTGTGGTGCTTTGCGCCAGCGTGGCCGTGCTGGTCTCGCTGATGCTGGCCCCGGGGCGCGGGCTGATCTGGCAGGCGCTGGCCGCGCGCCGCGCCCGCGCGCAGATTGGCGAGCGGCGCATCCTCGCGGCCATGCAAGGGCTGGCCGATGCCCATGACGATGCGCGCTACCCCTCCGAACAGGGCATGCTGACTGCAGCGCTTGGCTATGCGCCCGACCATCAGCGCTTCGCCGCGCTGGAACGTCGCGGCCTGATCCGCCCCGTGACCCATCCGCCCGAGACGACACCGCATTGGGAACTGACACCTTCCGGTCACCACGAAGCAAAGGCCACCCGTGCAGATCCCCGGCATCGACCGGAGCACCCGTCATGATCGCCGCGGTCTTCGACTCGATTCCAGCGATGATCCTGCTGACCGGCATCCTTGTGGGCGCGTCCGGGGCGCTTCTGGGGTCGTTCCTGGTGCTGCGCGGAAATGCCATGCTGACCGATGCGATCAGCCATTCCATCGTCTTCGGGATCATCCTGGTCTGGCTGATGACACGGCAGCTGGCCGGACCAGTGCAGCTGATCGGCGCGGCGCTGACGGGCGTGCTGACCGTGGTGCTGTCCGAGGCGTTGGCGCGCTCGAAGCTGGTCAAGATGGATGCCGCCATAGGGCTGGTCTTTCCCGCACTCTTCGCCGCCGGCGTGATCCTGATCTCGCTTTACGCCCGCGATGTGCATATCCATGTCGAAACTGTGCTGCTGGGCGAGATCGGTTTTGTCTGGTTGCACACCGTCACGCTTTGGGATCAGCGCGTTCCGGTGGCGGTGGTGACGCTGGCGGCGGTGCTCGTGATCAATCTGGCCTTCGTGCTGGCGCTGTGGAAAGAGCTGAAGCTTGCCAGCTTCGATCCGGGACTTGCCGCAGCACTCGGGTTTCTGCCCGGCGTCCTGCATTATGCGATTCTGACGCTGACCAGCGTCACGGCGGTCGCGGCCTTCGACGCAGTGGGCGCGATTCTGTTCATCGCTTTCGTGATCGTGCCGCCCGCCACAGCCTATCTGCTGACGCGCCGGCTATGGCTGATGGTGGTGCTTGCTGTGGCCCTGTCGGTGGCCGCCTGCGTGGCAGGGTATGTTCTGGCGATACACTGGAATGTCTCAATCGCCGGGATGATGGCCAGCATGACCGGTGTCTGGTTCGCCATCGCACTGGTCTGCGCCCCGCAGCGCGGACTTCTCGCGCGCGCGATTCAAGCCCGCGAGCAACGGCGTGACCATGATTGCCGCACTTTGGTGGCCCATCTTTTCACCCATCAGGACACGCCCGACATGGCTGAAGAAAACACGCTGCGCGCCCTGACTGGTCACCTTGGCTGGCCCGTGCCGCGTGCCCGTGCCGCGATCCTGCGCGCCCATGACCGCGCGCTGGTCGAACGCCGCGCGGGCCTCCTGACCCTCCGGCCCAAAGGTATGGCCGAGGCCGAGGCCATCTTCGGCCGCTCTACCACTGTCCGACACTGACTGCTCCCGCCGCTCCGGGCGACAGATTCCGTCACGCTGCAATGCAGCATACAGGCGCGGTTAAGCGCCAGAAAAGGGTCGAGCACGATGTGGCGTCTGCGAAGAGCCTTGCCATGTTCGGCATGAGCGCCCATTCGAAAACACGCAGCCCCGGAAATTCATTGACCGCCACAAGCCACCCCGTTGTTGCCCTGATCAGCACAGCCCGGGTCAGACCCCTACCCAAGATGATCAGCGAATTCTGCACATAAACCGGCAGCAGGATGACGGTGATGACGAGGACCGTCACGCTGGTCTATGACGAGGGCTGTCATTTCTGCACGCTGTTTGGCGTGACTGCAGATTTGGGGATCAGGACATGATAGCTTTGGATTGTTGACAGGTCTGCCCTTGCGAATTGTTGAGTGTTCTTGTCAACCACTCCGAAATGCGTTAACCGGATAACAAGACAGGCATGCCCCTGTCTGTTCCGCCAACCCAGCGGGCGTGCTGCGCCCCAGGCAGGCAAGACACAACACAAAAGGAGTCTTTCCATGTTTCGAGTCGCAGCTGTTTCGACCCTCGCGCTGAGCGTCGCGCTTCCGGCCTTTGCAGATGAGGTCAATCTGTTCTCGTCGCGCCATTATGACACGGATTATGCCATCTTCGAGGCCTTCACCGAGGCGACCGGGATCACCGTGAACCTGATCGAAGCCTCTGGCGATGAACTTGTCGCCCGGATCGAGGCCGAGGGCGTGAACAGCCCCGCCGATGTGTTCTGGACTGTCGATGCAGGCCGGCTGCATATGGCGGTCGAGCGTGAT
>SKSL01000113.1 GCA_007123015.1 Natronohydrobacter sp.
GGGGCGACGGTCATTGTCTCGGCCTCGACCGCCTGCATGGCGATGGCCGATACGCCATCCGTGGCGAAGGATGTCACCGATTGCCCACCCTGCAACACGGTCAGTTCCGTGGGCAGGCGCTTGCGCAGGTATCCGGTCGAGCTGATCTGGCGCAGCACTTCCAGCGAGCGCGAGGCCCCGTCATCCGAGACTTCGGCGACATTGCGCAGGCCTTCGCTCTCGCCTGCGCCCAGATCATCGAAGGCCGTGCCAGATGGTTTCACATGGGCCAGATCCGTGCGATCCAGATAGCTGACCGCCAATTCCCGGAAGATGTAATCCAGAATCGAGGTTGCGTTCTTGATCGAGTCGTTGCCCTGCACCATGCCCGCAGGTTCAAACCTGGTGAAGGTGAAGGCATCGACGAATTCTTCCAGCGGCACGCCGTATTGCAGCCCGACCGAGACCGCGATGGCGAAGTTGTTCATCATCGCCCGAAAGCCCGCGCCTTCCTTGTGCATGTCGATGAAGATCTCGCCCAGTTTGCCGTCGCCATATTCGCCCGTGCGCAGATAGACTTTGTGACCCCCGACAATGGCTTTCTGAGTATAGCCCTTGCGCCGTTCGGGCAGCTTCTCGCGATTGCGGCGGATCACTTCCTTGACGATCACCTTCTCGACAATCTTCTCGGCGATGACCTGCGCCTTTTGCTGCGGGGTGCCGCTCTCCAGAAGATCTTCGGCGTCCTCGTCATCCTCGATCAGCGCCGCTGCCAGCGGCTGCGACAGTTTGGACCCGTCGCGATACAGCGCATTGGCCTTGATCCCCAGCGACCAGCTCAGCTCATAAGCGGCGAGGGTTTCCTCGATCGTGGCCGAATTGGGCATGTTGATCGTCTTGGAGATCGCGCCAGAGATGAAGGACTGCGCGGCCGCCATCATATGGATATGGCTTTCCACAGACAGATACCGCGTGCCCTTCTTGCCGCAGGGATTGGCGCAGTCGAAGACACCGTAATGTTCGGGCTTCAGATGCGGCGCCCCTTCCAGCGTCATCGTGCCGCAGACATGGTCATTGGCCGCTTCGATCTGCGCTTTCGTGAAGCCAAGGTGGCGCAGCAGATCGAAGGCTGGATTATTCAGCTCGGCCGCCGGAATGCCCAGAGTTTCGCGGCAGAACGCCTCGCCCAGTGTCCATTGATTGAACACAAAGCGAATGTCGAAGGCCGAGGGCAATGCCGCTTCGATCTTGGCAATCTCGGCCGGGCCGAAGCCATGCCCGATCAGGCTGCTATGGTTGATGCCCGGTGCCTGACCCAGACTGCCATGGCCGACCGCATAAGCAATCGTCTCGCCAATCTCGGATTCGCGGTAACCCAGCTTGCGCAGCGCCGCCGGAACCGACTGGTTGATGATCTTGAAATAGCCGCCCCCGGCCAGTTTCTTGAATTTCACCAGCGCGAAATCAGGCTCGATCCCGGTCGTGTCGCAATCCATCACCAGACCGATTGTGCCTGTCGGCGCGATCACTGTGGCCTGCGCATTGCGGTAGCCATGGGTTTCACCCAAAGCGAGCGCCTCATCCCAGGCGGCACGGGCCAGATCGACCAGCCGCTTGTCCGGGCAGCCTTTGGCATCGAGCGCAACCGGGGCCACGTTCACCTGCTCATAGTCGCTTTCCCCATAGGCGGCGCGACGATGGTTGCGGATGACCCGCAGCATGTGATCGGCATTCTTTGCATAGCCCGGAAACGCGCCCAACTCGCCCGCCATCTCTGCCGAAGTCGCGTAGCTGACCCCGGTCATCAGCGCGGTCAGCGCCCCGCAGAGCGCGCGGCCTTCGGTCGAGTCGTAGCCATAGCCCATGTTCATCAGCAGACCGCCGATATTGGCATAGCCCAGCCCGAGCGTGCGGAACTCGTAGGACCGCTGCGCGATTTCTTTCGACGGGAATTGCGCCATCATGACACTGATTTCCAGCGTGATCGTCCACAGACGGGTTGCGTGCATATAGGCTTCGGCATCGAAGCGCTGGCCATCATAGAATTTCAGCAGGTTCATCGAGGCCAGATTGCAGGCAGTGTCATCGAGGAACATATATTCCGAGCACGGGTTCGAGCCCCGGATCGCCCCATCGGCCGGGCATGTATGCCAGGAATTCACTGTGTCATGGAATTGGATCCCCGGATCAGCGCAGGCCCAGGCTGCATGGCCAACCTGATCCCAGAGTTCACGCGCCTTGACGGTTTTCGCGACCTTGCCATCAGTACGGCGCAGCAATTCCCAATCCGCATCATCCTTGACGGCCTGCAGAAAGGCATCGGTCACGCGCACCGAGTTGTTCGAATTCTGGCCCGAAACAGTGATATAAGCTTCCGAATCCCAATCCGTGTCATAGGTCGGAAATTCGATGCTGTCATAGCCCTGACGCGCATATTGCAGCACGCGGCCGACATAGGTTTCGGGGATCATGGCTTTCTTCGCAGCCTTGATCGCCGATTTCAGCGCCGGGTTTCTTGTCGGGTCAACGGCATCCTCCGTGTTGCCATCCCAAGCCCGGATCGCGCCGAATATATCATTCAGGCGCGCTTCATGCGCTTTGGAGCCAGCAACAAGAGAGGCGACTTTTTGTTCTTCGATCACCTTCCAGTTGATGAATTCCTCGACATCGGGATGGTCCATGTCACAGATGACCATCTTGGCCGCGCGGCGCGTGGTCCCGCCCGACTTGATCGCGCCCGCAGCCCGATCACCGATCTTTAGGAAGCCCATCAACCCGGAGGATTTACCGCCGCCCGACAGCTTCTCACCTTCACCACGCAGTGAGCTGAAATTGGTCCCGGTGCCGGAACCATATTTGAACAGGCGCGCTTCGCGCACCCAAAGATCCATGATCCCGCCCTCATTGACCAGATCATCACTGACGCTTTGGATGAAACACGCATGCGGCTGGGGGTGTTCATAGCTGGATGTCGATTTCACCAGCTTGTGGGTGAACGGGTCGACATAGAAATGGCCCTGGCTTGGCCCATCGATCCCATATGCCCAATGCAGGCCCGTATTGAACCATTGCGGGCTGTTGGGCGCCGCCATCTGCGCGGCCAGCATGAAGCGCATTTCGTCGAAATAGGCGCGGGCATCGGACTCGCTGGCGAAATAGCCGCCTTTCCAGCCCCAGTAGCACCAGGCGCCTGCCAAACGGTCGAAGACCTGCTTGGCCGAAGTTTCGCCCAAGAAGCGCTCGTCTTCCGGCAATGCGGCCAGCGCGTCCTCATCTGCCACGGACCGCCACAGAAACTCTGGCACCCTCTCTTCGGCAACAGGCTTCAGTCGCGCAGGCACTCCGGCCTTGCGGAAATATTTCTGCGCGATCACATCCGAGGCGACTTGGCTCCAGCCGCTGGGCACTTCGACCTTGTCATTGCGGAACACCACTGTCCCATCCGGGTTACGGATTTCCGACACTGTGGTGGTGAAATCCAACACCTCATACGCATCTTTTCCAGCAGTGGTGAAATGCCGCTCGATGATCATTCTGCCAAGCCCTTCTTAAGCTATGTCCCGTCCTGCCGGGAAATTCCGTTCACATCTGTCAGGGCGGCAGCAATCAGCGGCCATTTGACCGACACATCCGACAAAGCGCTGTCGGACCATGGCTGCACTGTTGCTGTCTCCCTGCCCCAAGCATCACCACCAAGCTTTGCGCTATCAACTATATATAGTGGGATTGCTGCGGGCCCACACAATTTGACGTATGAACGGGGGTCTCGTCAACGGAAAATTCACATCTTTGCGGCGGATTCTTTTCTTGACCTACGAAGAGGGCAGACCATGCGGCAGGCGACTCGATGCGTTTCCAGGCACAGGGCTAAAATCCAAAAAACCGCGATCCGAAGATCGCGGTTTTTTGATTGGAGCGGGCGATGAGATTCGAACTCACGACCCTAACCTTGGCAAGGTTATGCTCTACCCCTGAGCTACGCCCGCTCCGTTTGCCGTGTCGGTCATCTACAAACTCTGCCCACGCGCTGCAAGAGGAAAAACCAGCCCTGTTCTGTTTTTTTCCGCCCCTGCAGCGACGCTGGGTCATCCCGCTTCGATGTCCTCCGGCCCGCAGCCATCAGTCACGAAAATGCGGGCTGTCCTTGATCTGATCCCAGGCCCAGACGACTTCTTGCAAGCGATCCTCATCGGTCCGGTTGCCCGCATTCCGATCCGGGTGCAGATCCTTGACCAAGCTCTTGTATTGTTTGCGGATTTCATTTCGGGACCAGCTGTCGCGCGCATCCAGGATTTCCAGAGCCTTGCGTTCAGTCGGGGGCAGTTTGCGCGTGCCCGATGTCGGCCCCCTGCCCGGGTTCTGTGTCGCCTTCTCGCCGAGAACCTGATGCGGATCCTCAATGCCAAGCCGCTGCCAGGCCAGCCGCTCGTCATCGCGCCCAAGCGGTTTCGAGGCACGCCCCCAAACCCGCTCGCGCTCCATTTCATCCATCATCTCGGCCTCGGTCTGGCCTTCGAAGTAATTCCATTTCAGATTGTATTCGCGCGCATGATCCTTGCAGAACCAAAGATATTCGTTCAGGGCATCCGGCGATTTCGGGCAGCGATATTTGCCGTCCTCCGTGCATCCGGGGTGTTCGCACTGCCGCACCGATGTCTCCCATGCCCCCGACATGCCGCGACGCCCCCGCGCGCGTTTTTTCTTGTCGGATGAGGCCCGAATGTCGAAATCGAAAAGCGGTTTACGGTCCATGCGTCGTCCTGTCTGGTCTTGTGCCTGTCGCCGCCGAGCGAAAGCGGTCCTGGGACTTTTCGACTCGGAGGCAGCAGTCTATGTATCTTTCTCAAAGGTTTGAAGAGCCAAGGGAAAGCAGATGCGAATTTGTGATGAAATCGAACAGCGGCTGCAGGCAGCCTTTGCGCCCGATCTGCTGGTGGTCGAGGATGACAGCGAAAGCCATCGTGGCCATGGCGGTTGGCGCGAAGGTGGCCAGACTCATTTCAATGTGCGAATCCGGGCGGCTCAATTCGCAGATATGAGCCGCATCGCGCGGCACCGGGCTGTGCATGCTGCGCTCGGTGCTGATCTTGTCGGGCGCATCCATGCCCTCGCGCTCGATATTCAAGCGTGATCGGGTCGCTTACCGATACCCATCCGGATCGCTGTTTTGCGTGCGGAACATCGGTTCGCGACGCGTGTCATAGACTGGCTGTTCGGAATTGGGTCGCTGCAGCATGACAGGATCCTGGCGCTCGGCAGGTGCATCTGCGGCCACTGCAGGCGCACTTGGCGCGGCCTCACGTTCGCCAAGCTGTTCAGCGATGGCATCCGCGCTCAGACGGCGAAAGATCATCAGGTGGTTCTCGACCACAGTTGTCCCGCGAAAGCCCTTGCGTTCGTCGCTGGGCAGGGTTTCAGTGCGCCAGAACTCCCACCCCTCGGCAGCGACTTCATTCAAAAGCTCGGTAACCGCGTGGGCGAAACGCTCTGCCGGGGATTTCAGGCCCTTGATCTTGCTGCCCTTGCGCGGGGCGGGAAGAGCGAGATACTCATACATCTGCATCGACTGTCCTGTATCTGTTGCGGCTGATCGGTTGCGACGTTAAGAGGCCTTAAAACAGAAGTTGACAGTGCGCAACCACGCGCGGCGCGAAGGTTGGTCGACAGAGCGCGCGCATGAGGTGGAGGCGAGTACCGGAACCAAAGCGGGGTTTCGTGCAATGCCGTGCAATACGAGAATACCTTATTTTTAACAGGATGTTGCCTTTTCACGTGTTCACCGCCTTTCATGCCCTTACGTTGCAGAACATAGCTGAGGGCAGAATGAAGGGCGGGCCGATATGCCACCGAGAGCCAAGGAACTGACACCGACACAGATCAAGAACCTGAAACACCCCGGCGGGGAAAAGCCCGTCAAGATTGCCGTGGGGGCGTGTCTGGCCCTCATATCCAGATATGGCCGAGCGGGGCGAAATCGTGGGTTTTGCGCACTCGTTACGGGGAATGGGCAGAAACGCGCCTTTCCGATGGCACGATCCAGCGCGGGCGCAAGAAACGCGAAGTCGGTCTGGGCGCTTATCCCGATGTTTTGCCCGGCGCAGCGCGAGAGAAGGCCCGAGAGGTCAAGGCCAAGCTGGAAGCCGGGATCGACCCTATAGCCGAGAGAAAGGCCACACAGGCGGCGCTAACCGCAGCGCAGGGGAATGACCTTTACCGAGGCTTGGGAGAAATTCGCGGCGCAGAAGATCAAGGAATTCAGCACAGACAAGTATCGGGAACAATGGCAGCGCACGGTTGAACTGTATGCTTTGCCCGATCTGGGCAAGATGGCCGTGCAGGACATTGGCTTGCAGGACGTCTTGCGCGTCCTGACACCGCTATGGGATGAAAAGAACGTCACGGCGGTAAAGGTTCGGGAACGTGTCGAAAAGGTTCTGGCATGGGCCACCGTGCAGGGCTATCGCGCAGGCGACAA
>SKSL01000070.1 GCA_007123015.1 Natronohydrobacter sp.
AACTGCCCTATGCTTTCCCGCAGATCATGGCGGGGCTGAACCAGACAATCATGCTGTCGCTGTCGATGGTGGTGATTGCAGGTCTGGTGGGCGCGCCGGGTCTGGGCGTGCCCGTGGTGCGCGCGCTGAACACTGTCAATGCAGCCCTTGGGTTTGAAGCGGGCGCAGTGATCGTCGCAGTTGCCATCATGCTCGACCGTATGCTGCGGGTGGAGCGGCGCATATGAGCGATCCTGCAGTCCGCTTCCAAAATGTCTCTATCGTCTTCGGATCGAACCCTTACAAGGCGGTCCCGCTGATGGAAACCGGCCAGAGCCGCGAGGATATCAAACGCGCCACGGGTCAGGTGCTGGGCGTGCATGATTGCAGCCTGGATGTGGGCCAGGGTGAGATCGTTGTGCTGATGGGCCTGTCGGGCTCGGGCAAATCGACGCTTCTGCGCGCTGTGAACGGGCTGAATCCGATCGTGCAGGGCGATGTGCTGGTCCATGATGGCGCGGGGCTGGTCTCGGTCCCGAAAGCCGGGCGCGCGCAACTGCGCAAGCTGCGGATGACCACGGTCGCGATGGTGTTTCAGCAATTCGGCCTGCTGCCCTGGCGTTCCGTGCGCGAAAATGTCGGGCTGGGGCTGGAACTGGCCGGGATGAACCGCCGCGCGCGGCGCGAGAGAATCGAGGCGCAGCTTGAGCTGGTGGGTCTGGCGCAATGGGCCGATCAACCGGTCAGCGCACTGTCAGGGGGGATGCAGCAGCGCGTGGGGCTGGCGCGCGCCTTCGCGACCGATGCGCCGATCCTGTTGATGGATGAGCCGTTTTCGGCGCTCGACCCCCTGATCCGTGCGCGGTTACAGGATGAATTGCTGGAGTTGCAGCAACGGTTGCAGCGCACCATCCTCTTTGTCAGCCACGACCTGGATGAGGCTTTCAAACTGGGCAACCGGATCGCCATTCTCGAAGGCGGTCGCATGATCCAATGCGGCACCCCGCCCGAGATCTATGCCGCGCCCAAAAACGCCTATGTGGCGGATTTCGTGGCCAATATGAACCCGCTGGGCGTGCTGCGCGCGCGCGACGCGCTGATCGCAAATCCCGGTCCAGCGCCCTCTCGCGCGGTCGATATCGACACGCCGATCCGGCGCGTGATGGAACAGATGGACGCCCAGCATGACCGCCTTGCGGTAACCAATGCCGGGCATATTGTCGGCCATGTCTCGCGCGCGTCGGTCATGGCCGCTCTGGTGGACCAACGCGGCAGGCAAAAGCCCGCGTGATGCCATTCTTGCACGAAATATCCAGATCGACAGCGCGGTCCGGCACCGCCTGCGATGGCGCGTGCGAGAGCCGCCCTGCCCCAAAGGCTGGCGCCGTGACGTCATTTGCAGGCCGTTGCAGATATCCCTTGCACAATGCAGGCGTTTGCCATGACGGTCCGTATAAACATTGATCCGAAGCTGATTTGCAGAGACCAGACATGCAGATGGACCGCGCGGCGCTTGATGCGTTTTTGAAATCCGATTTCGCCCAGGTGGCCGGGATGTTCGCCATCGACGATGTGGCCCCGATGCAGATCACGGTCAGGCTGCTGCATGACGAACGCCACTTGCGGCCTGGCGGAACAGTGTCCGGCCCTGCGATGTTTGCGCTTGCAGACGTCGCCGTCTATCTTGCGATCCTTTCGATGATCGGCCCCAAAGCCCTGAGTGTCACGACGAATTGCGCGATTGATTTCATGCGCAAACCAGCCGCCGGGGTTGATCTGATCTGCAAAACGCGCCTGTTGAAACTGGGCCGTGTGCTCGCGGTCGGCGATTGCCTGATCTTTTCCGACGGGATGGAGGCCCCGGTCGCGCGCGCATCGTTGACATATTCGATCCCGCCTGAGCGGTAGATCACCATCGCCCTTCAGGTAGGGTGCGTGCTGAGCACGCACCCTACTGCAGCGGAAACCACCTCGACCAATTTCCCCGATAACGCATCCCTGATCGCATAAGCCAGACTGCAACCGGATCACTGCCCAATGACCCCTTCAGCTCGCCATCAGGCCGCCATCGAGATACTCGACACGATCCTCGCTGGGGCTGCCGCAGAACAAGCCCTTGTTTCCTGGGCCCGCAAAGCGCGCTTTGCAGGTTCTGGTGACCGGGCCGCAATTCGCGATCTGGTCTTCGACACCTTGCGGCGGAAACTCTCCTGCGCGCATCTTGGTGGGTCCTTGACCGGGCGCGGTCTGATCCTCGGTCTGATCCGCGCAGAAGGGCGCGACCCCGCGCAGATCTTCACAGGCAGTGCCTATGCCCCCGCCCCGCTCAGCCAGTCCGAAACTGACCATAGGCCAGCACCCATGCCGGACGCCACAGCGCTTGATTGTCCTGACTGGCTTTTGCCAAAGTTCGCGACCAGCCTCGGCCCAAAATATCAGGCCGTTCTGGAGGCGCTACGCCACAGGGCTCCTGTTTTTCTGCGGGTCAATCTGGCCCGCACCGACCGCCCGACCATGATTGCCCGACTGCAAGCGATCGGCATTTCGGCCAAACCCCACCCGCTCGCCCCCAGCGCATTGGAAATCACCGGAAAAACCCGAATGATCCAACGCAGTGACGTTTACCTCGAAGGTCTGGTCGAATTGCAGGATGTGGCCTCGCAGGCGGTCCTCTTCGATCTGCCGCCGCTTGCCGGAAAAACCGTTCTAGATTACTGCGCCGGCGGGGGCGGGAAAGCACTTGCGCTTGCAGCATTTGGCGCTCGGGTCACAGCGCATGATGCCAATCCGGCACGACTGCGTGATCTCCCCAGTCGTGCCGCGCGTGCGCAAACTGCGATTGAAATCACAGATGCGCCCTCGGGCCAATTCGACCTGGTCCTGACCGATGTCCCCTGTTCCGGGTCTGGAAGCTGGCGTCGCGCTCCTGATGGCAAATGGGGTCTTACTCCGGACAAACTCTCGAGCTTGACCGCAATCCAGTCAGGGATTTTGACGACCGCCGCCCGCCATGTCCGCCCCGAAGGCTGGCTGGCATATGTCACCTGCTCTGTCCTGACCTGCGAAAACCACGATCAGGTCAGACAATTCCTCGCACAGAACCGCGCATTCACAGAAGTCTCCACAAGACAGTTGACCCCGCTTGACGGGGGGGACGGATTTTTCATCTCTCTTCTTAAGCACAATAAATAGAACATCATGCAACTCTTGGTTGCGCAGCGCGCGCTGTATGATGCATAGTAACGTAAATTACTATTAACTTTTCTGTGTCATTTTGGCGTGGACCTTCTGACGAGAGTATCCCGTGTCCATCGACAATATGTCTCGCGCGACAGATCGCGACACAAGCAAACCAATCTTGCGTAAATTCCAGCACGGCTGGGGTCTGGGGCTCGTCGGTCTGGGGCTGCTTCTTGTCGGGGCCTGGATGAACACTGCACCAGTCGGTCTGGTCGCGATGACAACCGGGACCGCGCTGCTTTTCGCAGCCCTTGCACAATATGCCTTCAGAGTAATGGCCGACAGGTCTGCAGCGCGCGAACTGAAGCTGATCCAGAACATCATGAATCCGCTTTCAGGCGCATGTCTGGTGGTCGCACCCGGTAGTGGGGAAGTTCTGTGGGCGAACCCTGCCGCAGAAAAGGTCTTTGAGGACACGGATGAGGCGCGCCTCGAAGACCACTTTTCGGGGCTGACCGCAGACCCGGCAGCCTTGGTTCAACGGCTGCAGGATCATGCGGTCGCCACGGGGCGCGCAACACATCTTGTGACCCTCGGGGCCGAAAGCTGGCATTACGTGCTGCAGCGTCTGGCAGGTGATCGCGTGCTGTGGCACATCGAGCGCAGGACCAAGACCGACAGTCGTGATACGGTGCCGCTCGCCTTTGCGCAATTCACTGTCGAAGGTGACTGCAGCTATGCGTCTCCAACTCTGCTGACCGCTCTGGGACAACCACCTGCTACCCCCGCAACCCTTTGCGCAGAACAGCTGCCAGAGCCCGACAGCATCACGCCCTTATCCCCCTCCCTTGCTCCGCTTGGACAGGCCCTTCTGCGCTTGCATGACGCTCAGGAGAGAACAGACACATTTCTGATCGTGCCCACGGCCATGTATTCGCAGCGGACCGCTTCCGACGCAGGACCCGCGGCAGCTGATCTTGATAATCTGCCTATCGCAATGGCGCATCTGAACACAGACGGGAAAATCACCTACCTGAACAATGAAGCGCGGCGCCTGCTGCAATGGCGTGCGAGAGATGCGCCTTTGGTCAGCGATATTCTCGAAGGGCTGGGGCGCCCTGTGATGGAATGGCTCAACGATATCGCAAAAGGTAGCCCACAGCGGGCAACCGAAGTGCTGCGCGCCACGCGTAATGATGGCGAAACCTATCTCAAAGTCACCCTTGTGCGCCAGCAGGATGATCCAAGCCCAGACGCCGAGATCATTGCCGTGCTGAGCGATGTCACCGAATTGAAATCGCTCGAGGCCAAATTCACACAAAGTCAGAAGATGCAGGCGATTGGGCAGCTCGCGGGGGGTGTAGCGCATGATTTCAACAATTTGCTGACCGCGATTTCAGGGCATTGCGATCTGTTGCTGCTGCGCCATGATCGCAGTGATCTGGACTATCCGGACCTGATGCAGATCCAGCAGAACACGAACCGGGCCGCAGCGCTGGTGCGTCAATTATTGGCCCTGTCGCGCCAGCAGACCTTGAAATTCGTGACACTTGATTTGCAGGAAACCATGGATGACGTGATCCATCTGCTCAATCGTCTGGTTGGCGAAAAAGTCACGCTTACCCTGCATCACGGCGAAAACGTCGCCCCCATCCGGTCGGACAAACGCCAATTCGAACAGGTCTTGATGAACCTTGTCGTCAATGCCCGTGACGCTTTGCCGATGGGCGGCGAAATACGTATTGAAACCGAGACTGTGACAGTCCCTCAGGGCTTCAAGCATGATCATGTGCCGCTGCCAGCCGGAGCGTACACGATCATTCGAATCCGTGATGATGGCACCGGGATACCCCAGTCACTGCTGTCGAAAATTTTTGATCCGTTTTTCACGACCAAGCGCCCCGGCGAGGGGACTGGTTTGGGCCTTTCGACAGTCTACGGCATCGTCAAACAATCCGGCGGCTATATCTTCGCCGAGAGCGCGGAAGGCAGCGGGACAACCTTCACACTCTATTTCACAGCGCAGAAAACAGCACCGGATCGGTCCCCAAAACCAAGACGCAATGTACAAGGTGCGCCCGCGCTCAGATCGCACCGCGCCCTTGTCCTGCTTGTCGAAGACGAGGCACCAGTGCGGTCATTCGCAGCGCGTGCGCTGGAATTGCAAGGGCATCGCGTGATCGAGGCCGATTGTGGCGAGACGGCACTCGACATTCTCGCAAACCCGGATATCAAACCGGACTTCTTCGTCACAGACGTGATCATGCCAGGCATTGACGGGCCTGGATGGGTAGCCCGCGTGCGTGACCGCTTTCCCGATACACCCGTCCTGTTCATGTCAGGCTATGCCGAAGACAGTCGCGTCGCAGCACAAGCGCGGATCAGCAATGCCGCGTTTCTGGGAAAGCCGTTTTCACTCTCGGAATTCACGACAATGGTGAATGACCGACTTGAGCAAGCCACCGCCGCCTGAGCGCGGCACGTTGCTTCGGATCACAGCGCAAGTCCACACAATGTCACGCAGATGACGCGCAGTCAGGACTGTTCCTGACAACAGACATGCATGGCAAGACGATCATTGGGCCCTGATGCGTGAAGCGTCGTCTGCGATTATGGCGTCTTGTCGATTACGCAAAAGCATGCAAGATGTTACACATGGTAACTTTTTTGCCGGAACCCCGCCCGCTTGTGGGAATTGGTTGGATGATCGTGACCGGGCTGTGCTTTGTCGCGCTCACCGCGCTGGTCAAACATCTGGGTGATGACTTGCCGGCAGTCCAAACTGCGTTCCTGCGCTATCTGCTAGGGCTGATTTTCGTGCTCCCGATGCTGGGCGCTTTACGGGATGCCCCGATTGACCGGGGCATGCTGGGCTTCTTCGGACTGCGCGGTGCCGTCCATGCGTTGGGTGTCATGATGTGGTTCTTTGCAATGACGCAGATCACCATCGCCGAAGTGACCGCCATGAACTATCTGACGCCCGTCTATGTCACACTCGCTGCGGCCCTGTTTCTGGGTGAAAGGCTGGCACTGCGGCGCATCATGGCCGTGCTGATCGCTTTCCTTGGCGTCCTGATCATCCTGCGTCCTGGGCTGCGCGAGGTATCACCTGGCCATCTGGCCATGATGGGGACCGCCATCTTCTTTGCGGCCTCTTACCTCATGGCCAAGCGGATGTCCGGCACACAGGACGCAGGCGTCGTCGTGGCCATGCTCTCGATCACTGTGACGATCTGCCTTGCACCGTTTGCGCTTGCTGTCTGGGTGCCCCCAAGCCCTGTACAGCTGTTCTGGCTGTTCTGGATCGCGAGTTTCGGGACTGCCGGGCATATCGCCATGACACTTGCCTTCAAGGCCGCGCCCGTCACTGTCACGCAGCCCGTGACATTTCTGCAGCTGATCTGGGCCGTCGCACTTGGCGCGATCCTTTTCGGCGAACCCCTCGACGCTTTTGTCTTCGCAGGGGGCAGTCTGATCATGGCCGCGGTCGTTTTCATCGGCTGGCGCGAGGCGGTCTTGCGCAAGCAGATCAAACGCCCCGCAACTGTGCTGTGATGATCAGAGCTCTGCCATGACCGCATCCGTGACTTCGAAATTCGCGGTCACATTCTGCACATCATCATCGTCTTCGAGCGCGTCAATCAGCTTCATCAAGGAGCGCGCGCTTTCAAGATCCAGCTCTGTCGTGGTTTGTGGCTTCCAGACCAGCCGCGTGCTCTCGGCCTCGCCGAGATCGGCTTCCAGCGCGAGCGAGACGGCCGACAAATCCGTGTCCGCACACCAGATGACATGGCCGTCTTCAGAGCTTTCGACATCTTCCGCCCCTGCGTCAATCGCGGCCAGCAGGATCGTATCTGCATCCCCGACCGAGGCAGGATAGACGATCTGCCCCATACGGTCGAACATGAAGGCGACAGACCCGGTTTCGCCCAGATTGCCACCATTCTTGGCAAAAGTAGAGCGCACATTGGACGCCGTCCGATTGCGATTATCCGTCATGGCTTCGACAATCAGCGCGACCCCGTTCGGGCCGTAGCCCTCGTACCGGATTTCTTCGTAGCTGTCCGCATCGCCACCTTGCGATTTCTTGATCGCGCGCTCGATATTGTCCTTGGGCATCGAGGCCGCCTTGGCTTCCTTCACAGCCAGCCGCAGACGCGGGTTCTTGTCCGGATCCGGATCCCCCATCTTCGCAGCAACTGTAATTTCCTTGGACAGCTTCGAGAACAGCTTCGCGCGCACCGCGTCCTGACGGCCCTTGCGGTGCTGAATATTGGCCCATTTTGAATGGCCTGCCATGATGACCTCCACAGGATCGCTGCGCTTTGCACGCACTCATAGACCAGGCCCAAAGCTCAGGGCAAGTCCCGCGCGCCGCACAAAAGATGGAAAACGCCCGCAATCGCGGGCGTTCCATGACGTCAATCGGGTTGCAGCTCAGGCGGCGCGTGAGAGCAGCATGTCGTTTACTTGCTTTTGCGCAACGGCTTCATCGCCCCCGACGACCGCAGCCACTTCGCGCGTCAGGCGCTCAAGTGCGGCTTCATACAGCTGGCGTTCCGAATAGGACTGCTCACGCTGGTCATCGCTGCGATGCAGGTCGCGCACGACTTCGGCAATGGCCAGCAAGTCGCCCGAATTGATCTTCTGCTCATATTCCTGCGCACGACGCGACCACATGGCGCGCTTGACACGCGCCTTGCCTTTCAAGGTCGCCAACGCCTTATCGACCAGTTCCGGCGAGGAAAGCGAACGCATCCCGACTGTCACGGCCTTATGTGTCGGCACGCGCAGGGTCATTTTTTCCTTCTCGAAGGAAATGACAAAAAGTTCCAGTTTCAACCCGGCGATTTCCTGTTCTTCAATTGACACAATCTGTCCAACCCCGTGGGCAGGATAGACCACATACTCATCAGGACGAAACTCGGATTTCTTCGCTTTAGTCATTCACAATTCCCCTTTTGGTCCCGACCAAATCGTCGCAAGCAAAGCACGTGGCTCTGCAAGTTCATCAGACGTGGCGCTAAAAAAAACGGCAGCTGGCAGCACTGCCGTTTCGGGACAACTCATTTCTGATTGATTCTATATCATAAAACCAGAGCGAATCAAAGCGCCTAAGCGACCAGGTCGGTCGCCGCCAAACACATATGCGTGCTGACCCGGTCCACCTCAATGGACAGATAACGCGCTTAGCCACCTTCACCAGGCGCTTCGGAGAAGTATTTCTCTAACTTGCCTGTTTCACCATCCCGATCTGTCGCCTCGGGAAGAGGGTCTTTCTTGGTGATGATCACAGGCCACATTTCCGAATACTTTCGGTTGAAGGAAACCCATTCCTCCATATCCGGCTCGGTATCAGGTCGGATGGCATCGGCTGGGCATTCCGGTTCGCAGACCCCGCAGTCAATGCATTCATCCGGGTGGATGACCAGCATATTCTCGCCTTCATAGAAGCAATCGACAGGGCATACCTCCACGCAATCCGTGTATTTGCAGGCAATGCAGTTATCGATCACCACATAAGTCATGACAGGCGTCCTTGATGGTTAGTGTCCCCGCCGCATCGGCGTCGCAGGGGACATAATCCAGCCCTCTGGATCAATCAAGCGCATCTGATGACGCAGGTGGATATCTGCGTCGATCCTGCTTGGAGGGGCGCCCGCCCGGTATCGGGACAGGGCGCGAAAGATCGGGCGCTGGCGGCGGTGGTGACAGGTCCTGATACAGGCCCTGCGCTTCGACTGCAGGCCCCCGTCGCGTGCCCAGATCGCAAATCCGGACCACCAACACGCGGGTTCCCAGTGCGAAGGTCAATACATCCCCGATCGCGATGATATGGGCAGGCTTGCTGATGCGCACGCCGTTCACCCGCACCCCCGATGTCGATATCAGCTTGGATGCCAGACTGCGCGACTTGGTAAATCGCGCATGCCAGAGCCATTTGTCCAGCCGCAAGGATGTCCCCGCGTCCTGCAGATCAGTGAGTCCAGACCTGACGTCGGCTGGTTGCGAAATTATCGCCGTACCCGCCGGGGCGCAGATTCGCGCGGCGCGATTTCGGCTGGATCACATTGTAGTCGATCCCATGCGCCTTGGCATAGGCTTCGGCGGCCTCCTGCGTGTCGAAGCGCAGCTTCACCTGAGAGGTCATGTCACCCGAACTCGTCCATCCCATCAGCGGGTCAATGCGCCGCGCCTCTGCGGGCGAGAATTCGAGGACCCAAAGCTTCGATTTGGCAGACCCCGACTGCATCGCATTGCGGGCGGGACGATAAATGCGGGCGCGCATGGCACATCTCCTGTGGTGTCGGTCATGTATCGGAAAAAAGCCGAAGATTTGCAAGAGGCGCAATGGCCGCAGACGATCCGGAAGGTGCAGACGGAACGTGGCCCCGAAAGGAGGGAACGAGGAGTATGTCTTCCGGATGGTGGCACGTTCCGCCTGCAAGTGACAAATTAGTTCTGTGACCGGGAAGCGGCAAGTTTATTTTGTTTCTAGGATAAATGTTTTCCAAGAACTTCACACTGCTCTGAAAACAGGCCGACAATTTGCGCAAAAGACGAAATTCAGCGTCGCTCAAGTACGATGGGGACCGGCCCGGTCATCCCCTGTCATCAAGCACCTCCGCCACCCATGCAGGGATGATCGCGGTTGCAGACCCGAAGCGCACGTCATCGAATAACGACACTGTGGCGGAAGGTTCAAGATTCAGTTCCAGAGTTTGCGCCCCGGCAAGGCCCGCTTCTTGCACGAACCCCGCTGCCGGGTAGACATTGCCAGACGTGCCAATCGCCACGAACAGGTCCGCGCCCTGTAATGCGGCCTCGATCCGGCCCATATGGTAAGGCATTTCGCCGAACCACACGATATCGGGCCGGGTCGCGGGCCGCGCGCAGGCGGGGCATGGACTGTCAGGATCCATCACGCGCGGTGCAGGCCAGCGATGCCCGCAGCTTGCACAGAGCGCGCCTGTCAGCGCGCCATGCATATGGATCACATCGGGGGCGCCAGCGCGTTCCAGCAGATCATCCACATTCTGCGTGATCAGTGTCACACGATCTGGTCGCGCGCGCTGTAACCGGGCCAAGGCCGCGTGGGCCGCATTTGGCTGCGCATCCAGTGAATTTGCGCGCCGCGCATTGTAGAACTCATGCACCAGCTTCGGGTTCTTCGCGAAGCCCTCGGGGGTTGCGACCTCATTCAGGTCATAGCGGGTCCACAGCCCGTCCTTGTCCCGAAACGTGCCGAGCCCGCTTTCCGCCGACAGCCCTGCACCGGTCAGCACGACGATCCTGTCAGCGCACATTGAGATGGTCATGGATCACCTGTGCCAGCCCCTCTGAAATCCCGTCCACAGCTTGCAGATCGGCCAGCCCTGCCCGCGCGACAGCCTTGGCCGACCCGAAATGTGCCAGAAGCGCGCGTTTGCGCCCTGGCCCGACTCCGGGAATATCATCAAGCGGCGAGGCGCTGACCGCTTTCGCCCGCTTCGCCCGATGTGTGCCGATGGCGAAACGATGCGCCTCGTCGCGCAACCGCTGCACGAAATAAAGCACGGGGTCATTATGGCGCAATGCGAAGGGCCTTTGATCCGGGCGGTGGAATTCCTCTTTGCCCGCATCCCGGTCGATCCCTTTGGCAACCCCCACCACGGGAATATCATCCACCCCCAGATCGGCCATGATCCCGGCCACAGCGCTGATCTGCCCGGCACCCCCGTCGATCAGTAGCAGGTCGGGCCAGGTTTCGCCCTCGCGATCCGGGTCTTCCTTCAGCAACCGCTCGAACCGCCGCGTCAACACTTCCTTCATCATGCCGAAATCATCGCCCGCAGTGATCCCGTCACCCCGGATATTAAACTTGCGATATTGGCTTTTGATGAAGCCATCCCGCCCCGCCACGATCATCGCGCCAACAGCATCGGTGCCCTGGATATGGCTGTTGTCATAGACTTCAACGCGGGCAGGCGGCGCATCAAGTCCGAAAGCCTCGGCCAGACCGTCCAGCATCCGCCCCTGCGCTGCGGAAGAAGCCATCCGCATTGCGAGCGCTTCGCGCGCATTGCGGGCCGCATTTTCGACCAGTTCAGCCTTTTCCCCGCGCTGCGGGACAAGCAGTTCAACCTTGCGCCCGGCACGTTCGGACAAGAGCTGCGCCATCAGATCGGAATTCTCGATTGCGTGCGACAGGATCACCTGCCTTGGTGGCTCCTTGCCATCGTAGAATTGCGCCAGAAAGGCTTCGAGGATTTCCGGCTCTTCTGCCCCGGCCCCGGTGGCCGGATAAAAATCGCGGTTTCCCCAGCTTTGACCCGCGCGAATGAAGAAGACCTGCACACAGGCTTGGCCCTTTTCCAGATGCAAGGCGATCACATCGGCTTCGGTCACAGACCGCGGATTGATCCCCTGGCTTTGTTGAACTTGTGTAAGTGCGCGGATGCGGTCGCGCAAGGCAGCAGCGCGCTCGAATTCCATCGCGTCAGACGCTTTCTGCATATCATCAGCCAGTTGCGCCTGAATCTTCGTGCTTTTTCCTGACAGGAACCGTTCGGCATCTGCGACCAGCCCGGCATAGTCATGTTCGGAAATGTACCCCACGCAGGGCGCGGAACAGCGCTTGATCTGATACAACAAGCAGGGCCGCGTGCGGCTGTTGAACACGGAGTCGGTGCAGTTGCGCAACAGGAACACGCGCTGCAACTGGTTGAGCGTGCGGTTCACGGCCCCGGCACTGGCGAAAGGTCCGAAATAACTGCCCTTGACCGCACGTCGCCCACGATGCTTGCGCAATTGCGGATAGGCATGATCCTTGGGCAGCAGGATATAGGGAAAGCTCTTGTCGTCGCGCAGCAGCACATTGTAGCGCGGCTTCAATTGCTTGATCAGATTTTGTTCCAGCAGCAGCGCTTCGGTTTCCGTGCGCGTCGTCAGGAACATCATCGCGACCGTTTCCGAGATCATCCGGCTGATGCGCGCGGAATGTCCCGAGGGTCGCGCATAATTCGACACGCGCGCGCGCAGATTGCGCGCCTTGCCGACATACAGCACTTCGGATTTTTCGTTCAGCATCCGGTAGACACCGGGCGAACTGTCAAGCTGTTTCACATGCGCAGCAATACAGGCATGGCCGCGCAGTCCGGGCCCTGGGTCGGCAAAATTGTGAGGCTCATCAGACATGGCTATGACTTGTATGATTCCCCTGTGACCTGCAATGTTTTGACACCCGCATCAACTCGATTCCTGTCCCCTGAAACTGTGGATAACTCTGTGGGGGAAAAACGGCGATCCGTTCAAACACACTGTATCAAAGGCAATTTTCATAGCTGCACAAAAAATTGGCAGATTTATAACTATATGAAATCATTATACATAAATAATCGCCGAAACAAGCTTATGGAATCAAACGAGTTTTCTTCTCAGTTCTGTGGCAGATAGCTGTCCGGTGCACAACTTACGACCCTGACACACATTTTTGCGCGGCTTTCACCCCAGATCAGGGGTTTGCCAGACCAGATGCTGCCCCCCGTCAACACAGAGAAGCTGGCCCGTTATCGCTTTGGCCTCCAGGAAATATCCGAGTGCGGCTGTGATGTCGTCCAGATTTGCACCGCGTCCCAGAACTGTCGCAGCACGGCTTTTCTGGTAGATCTCGGCAGGTTGATCGGCTGCCTGCAAGGTCGGCCCCGGGCCGATGGCATTGACGCGCACCCGTGGGCCCAACTCCTGTGCGGCCATCTGGGTGAAGCCCCAAAGCCCCAGTTTGGCAATGGAGTAGGTCATCTGCTGCGGTGTCAGTTTGCGCACTTTCTGGTCAATCAGATTCACCACCAAGCCTTGCGCGACAGGCTCGCCCAACTGATCAAACTGTGGCAGGGGGCATTGTGCTGCGAAAGCCTGCGTCAGTACGAAGGGCGCGCGCAGGTTCGACATCATATGCCGGTCCCAGCTTTCCCGCGTGGCCGTCGCAATGCTGTCTTCCTCGAAAATCGAGGCATTATTGATCAGAACGCTGAGCGGCCCGCCAAGACCCTGCGCGGCCTGCGGGACCAGCGGGGCGATTTCGGCTTCTTCCAGCAGATCGGCGCGCAGACAGACCGCCTTGCGCCCCATGCTTTCGA
The DNA here is from genome assembly GCA_007123015.1 of Natronohydrobacter sp. GTDB lineage: Bacteria > Pseudomonadota > Alphaproteobacteria > Rhodobacterales > Rhodobacteraceae > Roseinatronobacter. The sequence continues at coordinate 13,278 of SKSL01000070.1, forward strand.
TCTGATGGGCCAGATCCTCTGCGGCAATGGCAGAGCTCGCATAGTGGATGGCGACATCATATCCACGCTTGGCCAGCGCCAACGCCATCGCGCGCCCCAGACGCTTCGCGCCGCCTGTTACCAATGCCCGTGTCATCCCTCAGCCCCCATAGTGAAACAGAAGCCAGATGTAGCCGCCATATCCTGAAAGCAAGAGCGCCGCAGTCATCCGCCCGATGGCGCGTCCGGTCCAGATGAACGGCGCAAGCACCAGGGCCGCGCCCAGCATCACCCACAGGTCCAGCCGCAGCATCGTTTCAGGCACTACCATGGGCCCGACAAGCCCGGCCACACCCAGAATCAGCAACAGATTGAAGATATTGGACCCAAGGATATTGCCAAGAGCGACCCCGCCTTCACGGCGTATGGCGGCCATCAGGGTTGTGGCCAGTTCCGGAAGCGAGGTGCCGATGGCGACGATGGTCAGGCCGATGATGACATCAGACACGCCCAGTGCTTCGGCAATATTGACTGCGCCGTCGACCAGAAGATTGGCCCCAAGGGGCAGCCCGATCAGGCCCAGCGCCAGATAGAATGACAAGCGTGCGGCAGAAAGTGACGGATCGGCACCTTCCAGCGCATCAGGCATGTGCTGTTCGCGCATCCCGCGCCAGATGCTTTCACCCATGAAGAGCACAAAGGCTGTCAGCAGGACCAGCGCTTGCCAGACCGCTATCACCCCGCCAAAGGCCAGCCCGATGAAAAGCAGCGTCACGGCCAGCATGATGACATAGTCTCGCAAACTGTCGCGTCCGATCAGAACAGGGGCGATCAGCGCTGGCAGCCCCATCACTAACAGGACATTGGCGATGTTCGATCCGACCACATTGCCCAGGGCCAGCCCACCTGCATCCGCAAGGACCGCCTTGACCGAAACCAGCAATTCCGGCGCCGAAGTCCCGAAGGCAACCACGGTCATCCCGACCATCAGGGCAGGGATCCCCAGACGCAGCGCCAGATTGACTGCGCCACGCACCAGAAGGTCCCCCGCCAGAAGCAGGATCGCCAGACCGCCCAGCACAAGGGCGATGTCACTGAGCATGGGTTACTTGTCCTTGCATCGGCAGTCCTCGCCACCGATAAGGAACTTGCCACAGGTCCTGCATTTGCGCGGCCGCGGCAATTTGGTGCTGCGCAGCCGGTCAATCGGCGTCTTGCGGTTCGGGTTCAGCCATTTCTGCACAGCCCCCATCACGACCATGAAGACCAGAAACGCCGTAACGATCTTGAAAAGCATGGGCCTACAACCCGAACCGCGCATAAAGCGCGCGTTCTTCCGCAAAGGCGGCTGCATCCTGCATCAGCGACAGGCCGAAACGCGACAGCCAGGGCCGCCGGACGCCATAGGCGCGAAAGCGCACTTTCTCGCCAAACCGCTCTTTCATCACGGGCACCAGATGGCCGATCCCATCCGCCAGCCCCAGTTCCACGGCTTGCGCGCCCAACCAGAACTCACCTGTGAAAAGCCGGTCATCCTCGGCCAGTTTCGCGCCGCGCCGCTCCTTGACCTGCGCGATGAAATTGGCGTGGATCTGTTCCATCAGCGCGGTCAGCCGTGCGACATCTTCCGGGTTTTCTGGGCGGAACGGGTCCAGCTGCGATTTCGATTGCCCAGCCGTGTAGACCCGCCGCTCCACGCCAAGTTTGGCAATCGCCTCTTGCAGACCGAACCCGGCTGAAATCACACCGATCGAGCCGATGATCGAGCTGGCATCGGCAAAGACCTCATCTGCTGCAGTCGCCAGCCAGTAGCCGCCCGAAGCCGCGACATCCTCGACAAAGCCAAAGACCGGGATTTCGGTCTCGGCTGCCAGTCGCCGGATGCGCGCGGCAATCAAGGCGGATTGCACAGGCGAGCCCCCCGGTGAATTCAGCGCGAGCGCCACGGCTTTGGGTTTGCCACGTCGGAACGCTGCCTCGATCACAGGGGCGAGGGCTGCATCATTCAACTGGCCGGGCCGCCCGCCCGCAACGATCACGCCTTGCAGGCGCAGGACAGCCACCATGGGCGCACGATTTACAAAAGGTATCTTCATGCGCCCGGACATAAGGCGCTGTCCCCTGTGCAACAAGAGCCTTGCAACCGATTATGTCCTCTTGCGCCACAGATGCACCACAGGGCAGAACGGTCCGATGCTCGACCGGCTGGAAATGTTCATTGCCCTTGCCCAGACACGCCATTTCGGGCGTGCAGCCGAACGCATGGGCGTGACGCAGCCCTCGCTCTCGGCGGCCATCAAGACGCTCGAGGGCGAGTTGGGCGTGCAGCTGGTCTGGCGCGGATCGCGCTTCGAAGGGCTGACGCCAGAAGGTGCGCGGGTGCTGGACTGGGCCACGCGGATTGTCGGCGACGCGCGCACGCTGCGCGAAGAGATGCGGACTGTACGCGACGGGCTGTCGGGCAATCTGCGGCTGGGAGTCGTGCCGACGGCCTTGCCGATGATCGCGCGGCTGACAGCGCCCTATCTGCGCGCCAATCCGAATGTGCATCTTGAAATCCTGTCGCGCTCTTCGATCGAGATCCTGCATGAACTTGATACGCTGCAACTGGATGCCGGGGTCAGCTATCTGGATAATGAACCCTTGGGCCGCGTGGTCACTGTGCCGCTTTACACAGAACGCTATCTGCTGCTGACCCGGTCCGATCACCCGATGGCAAGACGCGCGCAGGCCAGTTGGTCGGATCTGGCAGGCCAGCCGCTCTGCCTGCTCACGCCCGACATGCAGAATCGCCGGATCATCAATGCAGAACTGACCCGCGCAGGGATCGAGACCAGTTTGCAGCTTGAATCGAATTCGATCCTGGCGCTGATCGCGCATGTGCAGGCCGGACCCTGGATCAGCGTCGTCAATGCGCATACAGCGCAGCTTTTCGCGAATACGCCCGATCTGCAGGCCATAGCGCTGTCAGGCGAGCGCGAGGCCAAGCAGGTAGGGCTGATCGCGCCATGGCGTGAACCGCACACCCCTGTGCTGGCCGCACTGTTGACAGAGGCCCGCCGTTTCGCCCGCTCCTGACTGCGCTTTAGTGGGGCCGGTTATGCGCCCTGCGGCCTCAGCTCGGTTGGGACGCGGGTAAATCTGGCATCTGCGCTCAGATCAGGATGCGCCACAACAAGGCCGCGCGCCTCAAGGTCGATCAGATGGGCCAGCACATTCCGCCCGGCGGCCTTGTGCATGGTGACAGGTGTCTCAGTGTAGATCTGCGCGACCAGTTCCGCCACAGTCTGCGCCCCTGATCCAAGCGCTTCAAGGATCTGCGCCATGCGCGCCATGCGATGCGCGCGCAATTCCGCGATGCGCTGTGCCGGATCGTCAATCTGCGCCCCATGCCCCGGATAAAGCCTGCGCGCACCAAGATGGTCCAGCCGGTCAAGCGAGCGCATATAGGCCGACAGATCCCCGTCGGGCGGCGAAACCAATGTGCTGGACCAGCCCATGACATGATCACCGCTGAAGATGACATCGCCCCAGGCAAAACACAGATGGTTGCCGAAATGACCCGGTGTCCAGATCGCGCGCAGATGCTGCGCGCCGATCTCGATGACCTGCCCATCTGCCAGACAGGTATCCGGCCGAAAGCCGTGATCCACCCCTTCGCCACCACCCACAAGGCCAGAGGCCGCCAGCGCATCCATCCGCGCAGAGCGTCCGGCCTGCGCGTCGCCAAAGCCCATGATCGGCGCCCCGGACGCTTCAGCCAGAGGCCGCGCAAGGGGGGAATGATCAAGATGCGCATGCGTCACAAGGATCGCGCGCAGCGTGCCAGTGGCGGACACGGCCCGAAGGATCGCCTCAAGATGGCGTGGATCGGACGGACCCGGGTCAATGACGCACAGATCGCCCTCGCCCAGAAGATAGGTATTCGTCCCGTCCCCTGTCAGGGGCGAAGGGTTCTGCGCGCGCAGCACGCGCAGGTCAGGCTGAAGCGTGATCTGTGTCATGGCAGGACAGTAAGCGGGCAGAGCCCGCGTGCAAAGGCAGAATTGATCTGCAGCGGCGCTTGTGCGCGGGCTGCAGGTTTCCTATCGTATGCGCATGGCACAGCGCAGGCTCAAGACCTTTTTTCCGGCCAGTTTCTACGGGCGCGCAGTGCTGATCCTGATCGTCCCGATCATCGTGATCCAGATCGTGCTGTCCGTGGTCTTCATCCAACGGCATTACGAACGCGTGACAACGCAGCTGACCACCAATACAGCGCTGTTTCTGGGGATTGTGGTCGCGCGGATGGAGCGCAGCCCTGATCCGGAGCTGATCCTGCTGGACCTGAGCGACGCGCTGGACGCGTTGCAAATCGATGTCCAGCTTAATGCCGCATGGCCGCAGCGCTTTGGCGCACCGCGATTTCTGGATCTTGCCGGGGATGAGATCATTCGCACCTTGCAGGCCGAATTGCCCGATGTGCTGGCGGTTGATCTGTCGCGCGATGTTGCAGGTGTGCGCTTCTGGCTGGAGACGCGCCACGGCATTGTCGGATTCGCCATGCCGCGTGATCTGTTGACCACGCAGAACCCGCATCAGTTGCTGGTGATCGTGTTCCTTGCCTCGGGGCTGATGACTCTGATCGCGTTTCAGTTCCTGCGGCTGCAGATCCGGCCGATCCGCCGTCTGGGTGCCGCCGCCGAGGCCTATGGGCGCGGGGAACGCGTCGCGCTACGGGCCTCGGGGGCGCGCGAAATCCGCGCCGCTGCGCATGCGTTCATCGACATGCGCAACCGGCTGGAACGGCAGCGCGTGCAACAGCAGATCATGCTTTCCGGCGTCAGCCATGACATGCGCACCCCCCTGACACGGATGCGGCTGATCCTGTCGATGATGGACGAAAGCGAAGATCGCGCAGCACTTGAAACCGAAATCCTTGATCTGGAAACGCGGCTGGAGCGGTTTCTGGATTATACGCGCGGGCAGATGCATGAAACAGACGAAAAAACCGACCTCGATGCGCTGATCTCGGATCTTGTGGCCCGCTATCATGCGGCGGGCCATGCCATCACGCTGGATATGCCAGCACCGGCCCCAGAGCCGCTCTGGCTGCAAGTCGGGTCGCTGGCGCGCGCGCTTGACAATCTGATCAGCAATGCGCTGCGCCATGGCGCGCAGGTCCGGCTCAGCCGTCACGTCACCGCTGACAGCATCGCAATCTCGGTCGAGGATGACGGCACCGGCATTGCCCCCGAAGACCGCGCCCGCGTCTGTGATCCATTCACCCGGCTGGATGAAGCGCGCAACGCGGATAGCGGGGGCATGGGCCTGGGTCTGGCGATTGTCACTGATGCTGCGCGCGCGCATGGCGGCACTCTGACACTCGGGGAAAGCGCCGCGCTTGGTGGGTTGCGCGCGACGCTGCATCTGCCACGGGCCAATGGCGCTCAGAGCTTGTAGAGCGCGCCGAACTTGTCTTCGAGATAGGTCAGAAGCGGATCCGCCGAGGGCTTGGTTCCGCAAGCTGCAGCAATCGTGGCCCGTGGTGCGCGCAGAGCACCGAAACGCTGCAGCTTGTCGCGCAACCACTCTGTCGCCGCCGAAGGATCGCCCCGGCGCAGATCAGCGTCCAGATCGGGCAGGTCCTGGCGCAGCGCCTGATGCAGACAGCCCGCATAAAGGTTGCCCAGCGCATAGGTCGGGAAATAGCCAAACAGCCCCACGGCCCAATGCACATCCTGCAAGACCCCATTGGCGGGCTTGTCCACAGGATATCCGAAATCGGCCTCGAACCGTGTATTCCATGCCTCTTCCAGGTCCTCGGGCGCGAGCTGACCGCCGATCAGGTCACGCTCCAGATCAAAGCGCAGCATGATATGCAGGTTATATTGCACCTCATCCGCTTCCGTGCGGATATAGCCCTTCGTCACGCGATTGACCGCTGCATAGAAACTGTTGGCATCGGGCAGCGAGAGCGGCCCGAATTCCTGCACCATCGCTGAATAGAGCCACTGGCAAAAGGCCGCGGAACGCCCGAGTTGGTTCTCGTAGATGCGGCTTTGGCTTTCATGCACACCCATCGAGGCCCCGCAGCCGATCGGGGTCAGCAGATGGGCCGCGTCGACATTCTGCTCATAGGTGCCGTGCCCGACTTCATGCAGTGTGGAATAGAGGCAGTTGAACGGGTCATCCTCGGCGACGCGGGTGGTGATGCGCACATCCTGCCCTGACCCGGAAGAAAACGGATGCACTGCCAGATCGATCCGCCCATGCGTCAGATCATAGCCAAAGCGCTGCGCCAGATCGCGCGACAGGCGCAGCTGTCCGTCCTGCGGGAAATGGCCAGTCAGCGCAAGCGGAGTATCGGCCCCAAGGATCGCATCGCGCAGCGCCACCAGACGCGGACGCATCTCGGCGAAAGTCTGGGCGACAGTGGCGCTGTCAGTCTCTGGCTCGTAATCGGCCATCAGCGCATCATAAGTGTCGCCGCCGCCCGCGATGGCCTGCCCTTCCTCGATCCGCAGGGCAATCATCTGTTTCAGCCAGGGCAGAAAGGCTGCGACATCGCCGTTTTCGCGCGCCTCTTCCCAAGCCGATTGCGCGAGCGGTGTGATGCGCGCAAGTTCCGACGCCAGACGCGCGGGCACTTTGGTGTTGCGCATATAGGCGCGGCGCAATTCGCGCAGATTGGCGGCACCAGCCTCATCAAGGGCTTGGGCCGCGTCCAGCCAGTCGCCAAGGCGCGGGTCAGTGCGGCGCGCGTGCAGCAGGTCTTCGATGGCGGCCATTTCCTCGGACCGCTGGTCATTTGATCCGCGCGGCATGACCGT
>SKSL01000155.1 GCA_007123015.1 Natronohydrobacter sp.
CGCATACGGGCGTCGGGGGGAACGGTGGTAGCGGAGGAGGGACTTGAACCCCCGACACGCGGATTATGATTCCGCTGCTCTAACCAACTGAGCTACTCCGCCACAAGCAGGCGCGGTTTAGTCCAGCCCCGCTGGCCCGTCAAGACCGATAATCACCGCTTTCCTGCTGAGATAGACACCATCTCATGAACGCGCGGCCTATCACATCTTGCGCAAAAGATAGGTGTCCATGATCCAGCCATGCTGCGCCCGGGCATCAGCACGGGTCTCGATGATCTGCCCGCCCACATCCGCCAGCGCGCCACTGACCAGCACCTGTTCGCGCATCCCCAGAAACCCGCCCCACCAGATATGCAGCCCCTCGGGCGGCAGATGCTGGAAACTGCACAGACCATCGAGCATGACCACCACTGTCTCGGCCCCCTCAGACCATCCATGATCGCGCAGCCGCCGACCCGTCGTCACCATCACCGCCCCGTTGATAGTGTTGAACGGGATCGCATGGGCCGCCGTCAGCGCCTGAAGCGCGGTGATCCCCGGCACAACCCGCAGGCGCGGCGCAGGGTTCAGCCGCGCGGCTATCCGCAGCGTCGAATCATACAGGCCCGGATCGCCCCAGACCAGCAGCGCGACCGGGCCTTGCGGGGTCTCGCGCGCGATCACATCCGTCCAGATGGCGGCAATCGCATCGTGCCAGCGTTCGACACGCGCGGCATAGGGCAGCGCCTCGTCCCGCACTGGCATGTCGAACTCGACCACAGACGCGGGGCAATCCAGTTGCAGCAGAATCTGGCGCCGCAGATCGGCCAGATCCGCCTTGTCCGCCCCCTTGCGCGGCACCATGACCAACGCGGCCTTGCGCAGCGCCCGGCGCGCTTCCAGCGTCACATGCTCCGGGTTGCCGGTGCCGATACCAATCAGCCACAGATCAATCATCATAGCCCTCGGCCAATGGTCCATAGAAGACCAGCGCGGGCTTCGTGCCCCGGTCCTGCGCCAGTTGCGCGGCGAGCCGCGCAATCGTGCTGCGCGTCAGGCATTGCTCGGGCGTTGCCACAGCTTCGGCCAGCATCGCCGGGGTGTCTGAAGGCAGGCCATGAGCAATCAGCGCCCGCGCCAATGCCGGGAACGTGCGCTTGCCCATGAAAACCACAGTGCAGGCCATAGGGTCGGCAAGGGCTGCCATGTTCAGATCCGGCGGCAACCCGCCCGAAATATCCGCCCCGGTCACGAATTGCACCCGCCGCGCGCTCAGCCGCCGGGTCAGCGGGATGCCTGCCGCGGCCGCAGCAGCAAAGGGCGAGGGCACCCCCGGCACGATCTCGAAATCCACACCGGCGGCGCGCAACGCGGTCAGCTCTTCTTCCAGCCGCCCGAACATGCCGCCATCACCCGCTTTCAGCCGCACCACGCGCCCACCCGCCTGCGCATATTCGACCAGCAGGCGCGAGACATGGTCCTGCTTGGGCGAGGGCCGCCCTGCCCGCTTGCCTACCCCCACCAGATCGGCACCCGCCCCCGCATGGGCCAGAATCGGTCCGGCAGCCAGATCGTCAAAGAGCACTACATCAGCGCGCTTGATCCGGTCCAGCGCGCGGACTGTCAGCAGATCAGGATCGCCCGGCCCAGCGCCCACGAAACTGACGAAACCGCTCATGCACCCTCCGCCGCGATCAGGTGGAAGAAGGTGCCGGTCACATGCCCGCGCCGCGATCCGGTCTCGGGCACAGGCTGGCCATCGGCATCGCAGACCTGCGCCAATGGTGCATCGGGTTGCTCGAGGATTGTCGAATAATGAAACTCATGCCCGCGCAACCGCGCGCCTGCCTCAAACCCCGGCATCGGCGCGTCAAGACGCGCCTGCCGGTAACCCAGATGCAGCTTTCGCTTTTCATAGCTGGTCACAAGCCCCAAAAGCCCCGCCATCGCATGGCGCTGGCCGTCCTTGTCCACCAGCCCTGCGCCCAGCACCATATAGCCGCCGCATTCGCCATGCACGGGCCGCGTCTGCGCATGGGCGCGCAGGCCCTCCATGAAGCGCGCCTCCGCCGCCAGCCGACCCGCATGCAGTTCCGGATAGCCCCCCGGCAGCCAGACCAGATCGGCGCTCGGGTCCGGGGCCTCACCGGTCAGCGGTGAAAACGGCAGGATCTCTGCCCCCGCGCGCCGCCAGCCTTCCAGCACATGCGGATAGGTGAAGGAAAACGCCGCATCCTGCGCCAAGGCAATCCGCTGCGCTGGTGGGCGCGGCAACGCCCCTGACGCGCCACCCGGCTGGCCCTGCGCCAAGGCCCGCACCGCCCCAAGGTCGACATGGGCGCGCAGAAACGCGGCATAGCCTGCAATCGCGGCCTCCAGATCAGGATGCTCGACCGCCTGAATCAACCCCAGATGCCGCTCGGGCAGCGCCAGATCGCCGCGGCGCGGCAAAGCCCCCAGCACAGGCAGCCCCGCGCGTTCCATCCCCAACCGCGTCAGCCGCTCATGGCGGGGACTGGCGACCCGGTTCAGGATCACGCCCGCCACGTTCAGATCAGGATCATAGCGCGCAAAGCCCAAAGCCGTCGCTGCCGCCGATTGCGCCTGCCCGCCAATATCGAGCACCAGCACCACCGGCCAGCCCATTGCGCGCGCTGTCTCAGCAGAAGATCCAAACCCCGACAGCCCCCGCGTCGCCACGCCGTCAAACAGCCCCATCGACCCTTCGGCGACGCAGATATCCGCCCCGCGCGCCTGCGCTGCGATGGTCGCGAACAGATCCGGCCCCATGGCCCAGCTATCCAGGTTATAGGACGCCCGCCCACAGGCCGCGCGGTGAAAGGCCGGGTCGATATAGTCGGGGCCAGATTTGAACGGCTGCACCGCAAGCCCATCCTCAGCCAGCGCGCGTAATAGCCCCAGCATGACTGTAGTCTTGCCGGTGCCCGAGGCCGGGGCCGAAATCATCACACCCGGCGGCAGTTGATCAGTCATCGCCTTCTCTCCATTCCGACCAGGGGCTTTCGGCGCTCTGGGGCCGGTAGCGCCGGTCATAATCTGCCGCATAAAGGCAGCTTTCCGCAAACCCCTCGGCGGCCAGCGCAGGCCCGATCAGGATCAGCGCGGTCCGCTCGATCCCGTCGGGCAAGGCGCCCTCAATCGTGCCAAGTGTCGCCCGGATGATCCGCTGATCCGGCCAGCTTGCGCGCCAGACAATCGCCACCGGACAATCGGCCCCGTAATGCGGCGTGACTTCCGCCACCACGGCACCCAGATTCTGGATCGACAGATGCAGCGCAAGGGTCGCGCCGGTTGCTGCAAAATTCGTCAGCGTCTCGCGCGCAGGCATGGCGCTTGCCCGCCCTGATGTGCGCGTCAGCACCAGGGATTGCGCCACCCCCGGCAGCGTCAGTTCCGCCCCCAGCGCCGCCGCAGCAGCGGCAAAGGACGGCACGCCCGGTGTCACAGTGTAATCAATCCCCATGCTGCACAACCGCCGCACCTGTTCGCCCAGCGCCGACCAGACCGACAGATCGCCCGAATGCAGCCGCGCCACATCATGGCCCGCCGCATGGGCCGCGCTGATTTCGGCCATGATTGCGTCCAGATCAAGCGGGGCGGTGTTCACGATCCGCGCGCCATCCGGGCAATGCGAAAGTACGGCCTGCGGCACCAGCGACCCGGCATAGAGGCAGACCGGACAGGCCGCGATCAGATCGCGCCCGCGCAGCGTCAGCAGGTCCGGCGCACCGGGTCCGGCCCCAATGAAATGCACGGTCACGGCCCCTCTCCTTGCGCCAGCGCACAGGTCGCGCAGCCATCGTCCGAGACCACACGCGGCCCGATCAGCCGCGCGCCCTGCCCCGCCGCCGACAGCGCCGCCGCCTCTGCCACCGAACCTGTGCCGCGCGCCGCCAGACTGGCCGCCGAATGTGTCAGCGTCACCTGCTCCGCCAGCCGCGCGGCATCCACGCCCACAGCCGGGCACCCCAAGCCTGCGGCGAAGGCGCGAAACACCGCCGCCCCGGCCTTGTCAGCGACTGTGGCCACCCAATCAGGGCGCACCCCCCCGGCCCGTGCCAGTGCCGAGGCAAGGCTCGCTTGCGTGGCCGCCGACCGGAACCCGAACCCTGCCACGATCACAGCACGCCCGCCCATTGCACGATGGGCCGCACCGGCGCCCAGCCCTGCCGCGATCCCAGCGGTTCCGCATGGGCAATCTCTACCCGCATCAACTGCCCACCGAAGTGCGCGCGGGCCGTCGTCAATAATGCCTCGGATTCCAGCGTCACTGCATGGGCCACAATCCGCACGCCGGAAAGCGGCGCAAGCGCGTCCAGCAGCGCCTGCGACAGGCCACCGCCGACAAACACCGCATCCGGGCGCGGCAAGCCCGCCAAGGCCTCTGGCGCGCGCCCCTCGACCACTTGCAGCCGGTCCAACCCGAAAGCCGCCGCATTGGCCCGGATATTCACCGCCCGATCCGCCCGCGCCTCTACACTCACAGTCCGCAGCGACGGATGCGACAGGCACCATTCGACCGCCACGGACCCCGAGCCAGAGCCGATATCCCACAGCACCTCCCCCGCACGCGGCGCAAGCGCCGAGAGCGCCAAGGCCCGCACAGGCCGCTTGGTGATCTGCCCGTCATGCGCAAACAGATCATCCGCCCGCCCGCTGGCCTGTGTCAGCACCACGCCTGCACCTGCAACATCAACCGCCACGGCCACCGGATGCTTCACATCCGCCAGATCATACTGGTTGGCCACGACCTGCCGCACCCGTTCGCGCGGCCCGCCCAAAGCCTCGCAGACCGTCAGGCAGCTCTCGCCAAAGCCCAGATCGCACAGATAGCGCGCCAGATTGCCCACCGCCGTCCCGTCGCGCATGAGCACGATCAGCCGCTGACCGCGTGCCAGATCACCGCGCATCCGCGCCAAGGGGGCCGCATGCAGCCCGAGACAGGCCACGCGCTCCAGCCCCCAGCCCAAGCGCGCCGCGACCAACGCGAAGGTCGATGGCGCAGGCAAGGCCCGCCATTCCCCCGGCCCGAGCGTCTGCGCGATCACACTCCCCGCCCCGAACCAGAACGGATCGCCCGAGGCCAGCACCACAACCCGCCGCCCCCGCAAGCCCAAGAGCACCGGCAGCCCATCGGCAAAGGGCACAGGCCACGTTATCCGCTCTGCCCCCACCGGCGGCAACAGCGCCAGATGCCGCGCAGGCCCCATGATCACCTCGGCCCGCTCCAGCGCGGCACGGCTTGCACTGGGCAACCCATCCGGGGCATCTTCGCCCAGTCCCACGATGGTCAGCCAAGGATCAGCCATGCTGCAAAACCTTCTCATCCTTGGCGGCACGACCGAGGCGCGCCAGCTTGGCAGCGCCTTGGCCCAGCGCGGCGCCCAAGGCACGCTCTCGCTTGCAGGCCGGGTCGAACGCCCCCTGCGCCAGCCCCTGCCCCAACGCGTGGGCGGGTTCGGCGGCGTGGACGGGTTGCGCGATTACTTGCGGCGCGAAGCCATCACCCATGTTATCGACGCCACGCACCCATTCGCCGCCCGAATGAGCCATAACGCTGTCACTGCCTGCAAGGCTGAGGCCATACCGCTTCTGGCCCTGACCCGTGCACCGTGGTCCCCAGAACCCGGCGACCGTTGGCAGCATGTCCCCGATATCCCCGCCGCTGTGGCCGCGCTCGACCAGCCCCCGCGCCGCGTCATGCTCGCCATTGGCCGCCAGCATCTGGCCGATTTCGCGCCCGCCCCGCAGCACCACTATCTGTTGCGCCTTGTCGATCCGCCGCAAGCGCCCCTGCCGCTGCCTAAGACCCATGTCATCGTCGATCGCGGCCCCTTTACCGAGGCTGCCGACCGCGCCCTGATGGAAGCGCACAGGATCGAACTGGTCGTGTCCAAGAACGCAGGCGGCAGCGGGGCCTATGCCAAACTGCAAGCGGCGCGCAGGCTTGACCTGCCGGTGATCATGATCGACCGGCCCACCCTGCCCCCGCGCGCGGAAGTGCATGATGTGGCGGGCGTGTTGCGCTGGCTGGGTCATTCCGACACCGATCGCGGCGTATAGACAAAGGGCCGCGCGCCATCGCGCGCGATCAGCCGCGTCCGCGACGATCCCACCAGAACCACTGTGCGCATATCCGCCATCTCGGGCTGTGCCTCGGCCAGCGTGACGATGCGCAAGTCTTCCTCCGCCGTGCTGACGGCGCGGGCGAAGATCAGCACGCGCTCGGGGTCACAGGCCTCGCGCAGCAGGTCCAGCACGCGCCCAAACCCGTCAGGCCGCGCGCGCGAGCGCGGGTTGTAGAACCCCATCGCGAAATCTGCCTCAACGGCCAGCCGCAGCCGCTTTTCAATCACTGCCCAGGGCTTCAGATTATCACTCAGATTGATCGCGCAGAAATCATGCCCCAGGGGCGCGCCTGCACGGGCCGAGGCCGCCAGCATCGCCGTAATCCCCGGCAGCACGCGGATATCGAGCGCGCGCCAGACCGCAGGCTCCGCCTCCAGCGCCTCAAACACCGCCGAGGCCATCGCGAACACGCCCGGATCACCCGAACTGACCACCACGACCCGCGCCCCCGCCTGCGCCATCTCCAGCGCATGGCGCGCGCGCTCCAACTCGACCCGATTGTCGCTTTCATGCAGGGTAAGGCCGGGGCGCGGTGCGATCCGGCGCACATAGGGGATGTAGCCCACAATATCCGTGGCCTGTGCCAACGCATGCGACACTTCAGGCGTCACAAGCTCCACATCCCCCGGCCCCAGCCCGGCGATGACCAGCCAACCACTCATGGCCGCCGCCCCTGCCCGTGGATCAGCGCGATGGTGAAATAGGGCATCCGCGCTTCATTCGCATCCGTCAGTTTCATCACCCGCTCGCCCGGCTGGCTGGCATATTGCACCAGCCAAGTCTCTGCGACCCGTCCCGCCTGCGCCAAGGCCGCACGCAGCTTGGGCATGTTGGTGCCGATCTTCATCACAATGACCGCATCCGACTCGGCAATCCGGCGTGCCAATTCCGCTTCTGGCAGCGTCGCAGGCAGCACGGTCAGCACATCATCGCCCCAGGTGATCGGCATATCCGTCGCGGTCCAGGCCGCCGACATGCCAGTGATCGCAGGCACAACCTGCACCGGCACCCGGTCTTTCAGGCGCGCATGCAGATGCATGAAGGAGCCATAGAAGAACGGATCCCCCTCGCAGAGCACCACCACATCCTCGCCACCGGCTGCAATCCCCGCCAGATGGTTGGCACAATCCGCATAGAAGCCCGACAACATCTGGTTATAGGCCGGGTCCGTCACCGGAATCTCCGTCGTCACCGGATATTCCATTGCGAACTCGATGGCATCCGCAGGCAACAGCCCCTCGACAATGCTGCGCGCATGGCCCTTGCGCCCGGCTTTGCGGAAATAGGCCACATGCTTCGCCGCCCCCAGCAGACGCGCCGCGCGAAGGCTCATCAGATCCGGATCGCCCGGCCCGAGGCCAACCCCCCAGACAGTGCCCGGTTCAACACTCATTCCACCGTGCTCGCAATCGCATTGATCGCCGCGACTGTCACGGCACTGCCGCCCAACCGCCCCTCGACGATCACACAAGGCACCGGCTGCACCTCCCAGAGCGCCGCTTTCGACTCTGCTGCCCCCACGAAGCCCACAGGGCAGCCGATGATTGCTGCAGGGCGCGGGCAGTCCGGGTCCTCCATCATTTCCAGCAGGTGAAACAGTGCTGTCGGCGCGTTGCCGATGGCCACGACCGACCCCGCCAGATGTGGCCGCCAGAATTCCAGCGCCGCCGCCGAGCGCGTCGTGCCCATTTCCGCCGCCAGCCCCGACACGCGCGGGTCCCGCAAGGTGCAGATCACCTCATTCTCCGCGGGCAGGCGCTTGCGCGTCACCCCTTCGCTGACCATGCGCGCATCGCACAGGATCGGCGCGCCCGCTTCCAGCGCGGCTTGCGCGGCCAGCACCATCCCGGGCGTGAATTGCACATGGGCTTCCAGCCCCACCATCCCGGCAGCATGGATCATCCGCACAGCGACGCGCTCTTCCTCAGGCGTGAAGCGCGCCAGATCGGCCTCGGCCCGGATCGTGGCGAAGCTTTCCAGATAAATGGCCGCGCCATCAGTTTCATAAGTATAGGGCATGGGTCAGCCGATCTTGTCTGCAAGGGCCTCGGGGGCAAGGCCGGTTTCCTGCGCCCTATCCCATGGCGCGCCATCCCGGACAAGATCGAAGCGCCCGGCGCGCCCGACCAATGTCACAGGCGCCGCGCCCGGATGCGCACAGCCCTTCGCACAGCCCGAGACATGCAGCAGCCCCCCTTGCGGCACTTTCGCGGCCAGACGCGTCGCCAGGGCACGGGTTTCGACACTGGCTTGCGGACAGCCCGGCGCACCAGTGCAGGCCAGCACGCGCAGGCGCGGATCATCGGCGCGGGTGATCACCTCTGGCCCAAGATTGGGCATTTCGCCCAAGCCCAGAAGGGCCAGCATCCGCCACGGCGTCGCGCGCAACACCGCCGCCCCACTCTGCGCCATCCCGCGCAAAGCCTGCGCGGACACCTGCCCGAAAGCCGCCGCGATCAGGCAGATCTCGCCCACCACCCCCGGCACCATCACAGGCCCCGCCGGATTGGGCTGCGCATCACCCACAAACTGCGCCGGCAAATCCACCGCCCTCAGATGCCTGCGCATCCGCCCGCGCCCATCTGCGCCAACCCCGCCCGAGGCGAGAAACCATCGCACCAGATCGAGCGCCAGACAAACCGCCGTTGCCTCATCCGCCACCGTCACGCCAGTCTCGGCCCCATCGGCGCGGATGATCAGCGCATCACCGCGCGCCTCGATCCGCACATCGCCGCTGACATCTGCAAGCCTGCGCTCCGGCCCGCAATCGACCACAACCCCGAATTTCCCCGGCATGGCGGCAAATTCCGGGTCCGACAGCCCGTCCCACAGCGCCCGCGCGATCCGGTCTTGCTGCGCGCCCACGCGCAACGGGTCCAGCACGATATTGCGCCGCGCCTCGACCTGTGGGTCCGCATCCAGCAACCCCGCTTCAGCCAGCCCCGCCAAGACGCCTGCATGATCCGAAACCCCACGCATTTGCAGATTGGCGCGGCTGGTCAGCTCGACCCAGCCGGTGCCGAAACGCTCGGCCAGATCAGCCAAGACCAGCGCCTGCGCAGGCGTCAGCGCCCCGAAAGGGGGCCGCACGCGCACGACCAGACCATCCGCCGCCATCATCGGGCGATGTGCGCCGGGACACCAGCCCTGAATGACCGGCGCGCTCATGCGCCCCCCTCCATGACCATCGCGACGATGGAATTGCGTCGCGATTGCCAAAGCCCTGCCGCGTGCAATTCCGCAAAGCGCGCGCGCATTGCGGCCAGCGCTTCGGGGTTGGCGGCATCCATGAAGGCCGTGACCTCTGGATCGCCCAAAGTCGCCGCATGGAACTGGTCGAACAGATGCGGCCCCACAACCCCGGCCAGATGCGCGAATGCGGCCATATTCTCCAGCGTCGCGGCAATTTCCGCCGCGCCCCGGAACCCGTGGCGCTGCATGCCTGCAATCCAGCCCGGATGCGCTGCCCGCGCCTGCACGACGCGCGCGATTTCCTCGGACAGCCCCCGAACACGCGGCTGCGCCGGGTCGGTATTGTCCAGATGATAGAGCGCGGCCTTGCCCCCTGTCACTGCCTGCGCGGCGGCAAACCCGGCCTCATGGCTGGCGTAATCTTCGGCCAGCAGCAGATCGGTTTCGGGCAGGTCCTGCGCATGGACAAAGGCCTGCGCCCCGGCCACCCGGTCGCGCAAGCCTTCCATGTCGCGCGTGGCCTTGTCGCCCTCCAGCGCATAGCTTGATGCCGCCAGCCATGCCTGCCCCGCATGTGCGCGGGCATCCTCGGAATACTCGGTCAGCAGCGGCCCCATCCCCAGACCGAATGTGCCGGGCGCAGGCCCGTAGACCCGAGCGCCATCCGCACCCACAAACGGGTTCCAGCCCGCCGCCTCATCGCGCGCGGCCAGCGCCCGGATTGCCTGTTGATAGAGCGCCGAAAGCGTCGGGAACACATCGCGAAACAGCCCCGAGACGCGCAGCGTCACGTCTATGCGCGGATGCTCCAGTTCGGCAATCGGGATCACCTCGATACCCGACACCCGCTCCGACCCCGCATCCCAGACCGGCCGCACGCCGATCAGCGCGAGCGCCATCGCGAAATCTTCGCCCGCTGTGCGCATCGTGGCCGAGCCCCACAGGTCGATCACCACCCCGCGCGGCCAGTCGCCTTCTTCCTGCTGGTGGCGCCGGATCAGTTCTGCCGCCATCCGGCACCCTTGGGCATAGGCCGCGCGCGTGGGCACAGATCGCGGGTCAGTGGTGAACAGGTTGCGCCCCGTGGGCACCACATCACCCCGCCCGCGATAGGGCGAGCCGGACGGCCCCGGCGCAATCCAGCGCCCCGCGAGCGCATCAACCAGCGCCCGTTGTTCACTCTGCGCGGCCAACCCTGCATCGAACACACATGGCCCCTGTGGCGCGCGGCCCCAGATATGCAGCCCGTCGCCGAACTGGCTTTCCTTCACATCGCAGACAAAGCGATCAATCCGCGTGATGGCCTCGCTCACACAATCCAGACCCTCGATGCCCAGATCAGCCTCGACCCCCAGCGCGCGCGCCTCATCGCGAATATCCCCCATCAGCCGGTCGCGGCGGCGCGGGTCCAACCCGTCGGCATTCGAGAACTCGTCAAGCAGCGCCTCCAGCCGCGCCAAGCGCTCCGGCGTGTCAGAGACACGCAGGGGCGGCGGGATATGCCCCAAAGTCACGGCCCCGATGCGCCGCTTGGCCTGCGCGGCCTCGCCCGGATCATTGACGATGAAGGGATAGATCACCGGCAGATCACCGACCAGCACGTCAGGCCAGCACTGATCCGACAGCGCCACCGATTTGCCGGGCAACCATTCCAGCGTGCCATGCGCGCCCAGATGCACCAGCGCATCCGTCTGGCCCCGCAGCCACAGGTAAAACGCCACATAGGAATGACGCGGCACGCGCGACAGGTCGTGATATTCATCCTCGCGCAGATCAGGTGTTCCGCGTTCGGGTTGCAGCGCGATCAGGGCTTTGCCTGCCTGTACGGCTGAAAAGGCAAATTCCCCGTCCTGCACCAGCGGATCATCCTCTGCCCGCCCCCATGCGCGCGCAAGATCGGCCTGCAAGCCTTCGTCCAACTGCGACAGCGCGCGCTGATACTCCGCCACTGACCAACGCAGCCGCCCGTTTTGCAACGCCGCCGCCGGATCATCGCAAGGGTCCACATCATACCCCGCCTGCGCCAGATCCGACAGGATCGCCGGGACCGAGGCCAGCGGGTCCAACCCCACAGCATGCGCCATGTTCCAGGGCCGCCCGGGATAGGTCGAAAGCACCAAAGCCACACGGCGCTGCGCCGCAGCCTTGGCGGCCAGCCGGTGCCAGCCTGCCACCCGCGCGACCGCCGCCCGCAGGCGGGGGGCTTCGGGCGCATGGGCCATGCGCGCAAATTCCAGATCAGGATCGCGCGCGCCCTGTTCCTTGAAGGACACAACGCCTGCGAAGATACGCCCATCAACTTCGGGCAGCACCATATGCATGGCCAGATCAGCGGGCGACAGCCCACGGTCGGACCCGTCCCATGCCGCCCGCGTGGCCGTGGAATGCGCGATCTGGAACACGGGCACGCCTGCCGCATCGAGCGGCGAGCCCCCTGCATCGCCGCGTCCGGAAAAGGCCGTCGCGTTGACAATCGCCGCAGGCTTGAGCGCCCGCACCTGCCGCGCCAGCCAGCCGCGCGCATCCGGCGCTTTCAGCGAGGACACGAACAGACCCAAAGGCGCGAAACCTTCGGCCTCGAGCGCCTGCATCACGGCTGCAACCGGGGCCAGATCGGCGGCCACCAGCCAGGCGCGGTAGAACACCACCGGCACCACGGGTTTCGCATTTTCCCCAAGCACCAGCGGGCAGACCACCCCTTCCGCTGGCAACCAAGCGCCCACCTCGGGCAGCGATTTCGCCCCGCGCACTGGCCCCGCATAAAGCCCTGCCGTCAGCGCCAGTTGCGCCAAAGCGGCCTGCGCCGCGACTTCCCCGCCCGTGTCACAAAGCTGCTTGAGCCGCCGCAGGGTGGAGACTGGCACAGTCGAGACCGCATCCAGCCGCGCATCATTCCGCCCATCGGCAGGCAGCACGGCCAGCGCAATGCCCTTGCGCCGCGCCAGGGCCTCCACCTGCTGCAACCCGTAAGCCCAATAGGGCACCGACCCGATCAGCCGGATCAGGATGCCGCGCGCGCCCTCCAGCGTCTTTTCCAGATACGTGTCAACCGAGAGCGGATGTTTCAGCGCTGCCAGATTGGCCAGCCGCAAGGATGGCAGGCGACCACCCCCCCTATGCCAGCCAGCCGCGAAAGCGCCCAGATCACTGTCGGAGAAAGACAGAACCACCAGATCCGCCGGGCTGTGGCCCAGATCTGTCGGCGTCTCGGTCTCGTCCAGCCCGTGACTTTCGCGGAAGATGACATGCATGGGCGGCCCCTTACCCTGTCACGCGCACCTCAGGCAACAGAATCGCGCGGATTGCTTCCACGTTGATATCGTCATGCTCGGCAATCACGACCAGCCGCCCTGCGCGCATCTCATCCGCGCGCCAAGGCCGGTCATATTGATGGCGCACCCGCGCGCCCACCGCCTGCACCAGCAGACGCATAGGCTTGCCCGCAACAGCGCCGTAGCCCTTGACCCGCAAGATACGCTGTTCGCGCGCCAGCCGCTCGATCCTCGCCACCAGATCAGCCGGGTCTGTCACTTCGGGCAACTCGATCACGACACTTTCGAAATCCTCATGCTCATGATCATGGTGGCCGTCATGATGGCTGGGCCGCGCGGCCAGATCATCCTCGGCCGCCGCGCCAAGCCCCAGGATCACCCGCGTATCGACCGCCCCTTCAGCCACTTCCACGACCGGCAAGGGGCGCGGGGCTTCTGCCGCAATCACAGCGCGCGCCTTCTCGACCCCCTCAGCCCCGGCCAGATCGGGCTTGGTCAGCAGGATGATATCGGCGCAAGCGATCTGATCCTCGAACACCTCTGACAAAGGCGTTTCATGGTCCAGACTGTCATCCGCGGCCCGCTGCCGGTCCACTGCCGCCACATCCGGCGCGAACCGGCCTGCTGCGACGGCTTCGGCATCGGCCAAAGCAATCACCCCGTCCACCGTGATCTGCGACCGGATCGCAGGCCAGTCAAACGCCTTCAGCAAAGGCTTGGGCAAAGCCAGCCCCGAGGTCTCTATCAGAATATGATCCGGGCGCGGCTCGAGCTTCATCAGCGCCTCGATCGTCGGGATGAAGTCATCCGCCACAGTGCAGCAAATGCAGCCATTGGCGAGTTCCACGATATTCTCCTCCGGGCAATCCGGCAAGGCACAGCCGCGCAAGATCTCGCCATCAACGCCCACCTCACCGAACTCATTGACCACCACCGCCAGCCGCCGCCCACCAGGATTGCGCATCAGATGGCTGATCAGCGTGGTCTTGCCAGACCCCAGAAAGCCGGTGATCACAGTGACAGGAAGTTTCTCGAGCGTGCTCATGTGGAAAACCTTTCAATCGGGGGAATGCGGGCGATACAGTTCTTGCGGAAATGCGCTGGGCGCTCGCGCCAGGGCACGATGCCGTCCGGGCTGGCTGCGTATTTGCGCACACCTTCGAAAATCTCGGCCAGATCGTCCTCTGCTGCGATCCGGCCATAGACATAGGTCCAGCGGTCGCCTCCGCGCAGCGCGATGGTGCAGCCTTGCGAACAGTTCGAAAGGCACTCGACCTCACAGACCCGCACGCTCTCGGGAGCAAGATGGCGCAAGCGACGCGCCAGAATCGTGCCGGGGCGCTCGGGCGGCTCTTCGCTGGCCCCCATCGCGCGACAACGCGTGCAAACCAGCAGATCGATCGGGACTTGGCTCATGGGGCCGCCTTTCTGCGTAAAGCAGAGGGCAGCAGGGTCAGGCACATAGAATCAGGCATGATATGGATCTTCTTTCCAGCAGCCTCCCGCTGCCTTGGGGAAGGCGTCTGCCGTGGATCCGCGTCGCGCGGGCCATCCTCCAGCAACAGATCACCCCGTCTGCGTGAACCCGCCAAAGCGGGCAGTGAGCGCTGGCAGGTCTCCCGGCTTGCGGATCCCGAGGTTTCCCTCTGCGGTCACCCCGCCTTCCCGACCGCATTGGCCAGTGGCATGGAGTGACCTCTCCGGTCACGGTCGCGGGGGCGGCTGCGTTCGGGTTGACAAATCAACCTCGCGCATTCCCTTTTCACCTGCTAGGCAGGCACCAGCCCGTCCTGTTGGCCACAGGGCCACGTGACTGTCAAGGAAAAGCCGATGGATGAGATCACCCGCCGCCATAACGAGAAGATGAAGCGCATCAAGGCCGCGCGCGACGAGATGATGAAGACCAAGACCGAAGAAAAAGGTCTGATCATCGTTCATACGGGCGCAGGCAAAGGTAAATCTTCCTCGGGCTTCGGGATGATCATGCGCTGCATCGCGCACGGCATGCCCTGCGCCGTGGTGCAATTCATCAAGGGCAACTGGCAGACAGGTGAAAAGACCTTCCTGCGCGATCGTTTCGCGCAAGAGTGCCGCTTCTTCGTCTCGGGCGAGGGATTCACCTGGGAAACCCAGGACCGTGCGCGCGATCTGGCGGCTGCGCAGAATGGCTGGCGAATCGCAAAAGAGCAGATCCGCGACCCCGACATCCGCTTCGTGCTGCTTGACGAGATCAATATCGCGCTGCGCTATGACTATCTCGACATCGACGAGGTTGTGGACTTCCTTCTGACGCAAAAGCCACCGATGACCCATGTCTGCCTGACGGGCCGCAATGCAAAGCCCGAACTGATCGAAGCTGCCGATCTGGTCACGGAGATGGCCTTGGTGAAACACCCGTTCCGTGACGGGATCAAGGCCCAACAGGGCGTCGAATTCTAAGTGGCGCAAGGGGGGCTCTGCCCCCCGCTCCCTACGGTCGCCCCCCCGTGATATTTGGACAAGGATGAAAAGGAAATGTTAACCTTTTTGCGCGAAAGTTCAGATGCGGTACAGGGAGGGATCCCGATGACCGCCAAGGGTGAAAGCACCGCGCCTTCCCCGGTTCGCCGGGCGCAGGTGCGGTGCCGCCTTTCTGTATTTCATCCTTGGTCAAATATCCCCGCCGGAGGCGCATATCGGCCATCCTGTGTTCCCGCTGGGCAAGTGCGATGACAGCACTGATGATACAGGGCGCGGGCAGCAATGTCGGAAAATCGATGTTGGTCGCGGGCCTGTGTCGCGCAGCGCACGCGCGCGGGCTGCGGGTCGCCCCCTTCAAGCCGCAGAATATGTCGAACAATGGGGCCGTGACAGCAGATGGCGGCGAGATCGGGCGCGCGCAGGCGCTGCAGGCGCGCGCTTGCGGGCTGGAACCCATGACAGACATGAATCCGGTCCTGCTGAAACCCGAGACCGAGACTGGCGCGCAGGTCATCGTGCAGGGCAAGCGCTTTACCACGACCCGCGCCGCAGAGTATCAGAATCTCAAGCCCAGCCTGATGCGGGCTGTGCTGCAAAGCTACCAGCGTCTGCGCGCGGCGCATGATTTGGTGATCATCGAGGGCGCGGGCAGCCCCGCCGAGGTCAATCTGCGCGCAGGCGATATCGCCAATATGGGCTTTGCGCGGGCTGCTGATGTGCCCGTCATTCTGGTGGGTGATATCGACCGGGGCGGGGTGATCGCGCAGATTGTCGGCACGCAGGCCGTCCTTGACCCGAGGGATGCCGCGATGATCACAGGGTTCATGATCAACAAGTTTCGCGGCGATCCGCATCTCTTCGAGGATGGCTACAAGCTGATTGCTGCGCGCACAGGCTGGCGCGGCTTTGGTGTCTTGCCCTGGTTCACAGAAGCCTGGCGTCTGCCCGCTGAGGATGCGCTCGATCTGCGCAGCACGCAGCGCCGGGCAGGGCTGCATATCGTTTGTCTGCAGCTGTCACGGATCGCGAATTTCGACGATCTTGATCCGCTTGCGCAAGAGCCGGGTGTGCAACTGACCATGCTGGGTGCGGGAAATGCCATTCCCGGCGATGCCGATGTCGTCATCCTGCCCGGCACGAAATCCACGCGCGGCGATCTGGCCTATCTGCGCGCGCAGGGCTGGGATGTGGACCTGAGCGCCCATATCCGGCGCGGCGGCCATGTTCTGGGCATTTGCGGCGGCTATCAGATGCTGGGCGCGACGATTGCCGACCCTGACGGACTGGAAGGGCCAGCAGGCAGCGATCCCGGCCTCGGCCATCTGGCCATCGACACTGTGATGAACCCCGAGAAGCGCCTGACCCGTGTTCAAGCCGTGCATAGCGCGACAGGAAAACCATTCGATGGCTATGAGATTCATCTGGGCCGCAGCGAAGGCGTTGATCGCGCCCGGCCCTTCGCCCATGTCACAGGCCAGCCAGAGGGGGCAATCAACGCCTCAGGCCGGGTGCAGGGCAGTTACCTGCACGGCATGTTCCGCGATGATGCGTTCCGCGCTGCATGGTTGGCGGGGTTCGGCGCGAAGGCCAGCCCCACCAGCTATTCCGCCACGGTCGAATGCACTCTGGATGCGCTTGCGCAGCATCTTGAGACCCATCTCGACATAGGCGGCCTGCTGGCCCGCGCGCGCTGAACTCTCACGCCTCGGACAGGGCGACCTTCATATCCCTGACGATGTAGATCACCTCGCCATCGGCTTCTACAATCCCGTCCGCGATCCCCATGGTCAGCCGCCGCGTCTGCACGGCCTTGGTGAAATCCACCTTGTAGGTCAGCATCTTGCGGTCGGGCCGCACCATGCCGGTCAGCTTCACCTCACCCACGCCCAGCGCGTAGCCGCGCCCTTTCCAGCCGCGCCAGCCCAGATTGAAGCCCGTCAACTGCCACAGCCCATCAAGTCCCAGACACCCCGGCATGATCGGGTTGCCCGGAAAGTGGCATTCGAAAAACCACAGATCGGGGGTGATGTCGAATTCGGCGGTGATATGCCCTTTGCCATGCAGCCCCCCATCGCCCGAGACCTCTGTGATCCGGTCCATCATCAGCATAGGCGGCGCAGGCAATTGCGCGTTTCCGGGACCGAAAAGTTCACCGCGTGCGCAGGCCAGCAGGCCCTCTTTGTCAAAGGAGGTAGGGTAGTTAGACATGCAAGGCTCCATCAGCGTTTTCTACCTCTAGCACTGCGACAAACTGACTGACAAGCCGAAGGCGCCAGGGTGCAGCGGCCCAGTTGCAAGGGATTCTCATTGAAAACTGTTACAAACACGCTTTATATACATTCTATGAATCAAACTTTCGCCTCTCTCGACGAACAAGCTCAGGACCGGGCCACGCGATGGCTCGCCCGCGCGCATGTGCGCCCGACCCGGCAGCGCCTTTCGCTTGCCACACTCCTGGTCGGGGATGGGCATGATCGCCATGTGACCGCCGAAGGGCTGTTCATGGCAGCCAAGGCCAGTGGCGAATCGGTTTCGCTGGCGACTGTTTACAACACCCTGCGCGCCTTCTGCGCGGCCGGGCTGATGAATGAGATCACGGTCGATGCAACGCGGTCCTATTTCGATACCTGTGTCGAGGATCACCCGCATTATTTCTGGGAAGACACCCAGGAACTGACTGATGCGCCCTCGGGCGAGGTCGCTTTTGCGCGCCTGCCCGACCCACCTGAGGGGTCTGAAATCAGCCGGGTCGACGTGGTCATCCGCCTGCGCCGGGCCTGATGCGCCTGCGCCGCAGCGCCACCAGATTAGAGATCACCAGCACCGAGATCATGATGGCGCCGCCCAAGAGCGTCCACCGACCTGGGTCCTCGCCCATCACTGCCCAGACCAGAAGCGGCGCCAGGGTGGTTTCCAGCAGAAGCAGCAACGCCACTTCTGCCGAACTCAGATAGCGTGGCCCCAACACCAGAAGCCCCGAGGCGAAGGCTATGAACAGCCCATGCCCCAGAAAAAGCGGCCAGAATTCCGCAAACGGGGCCAGCACATCAACAAAGAGCTGTATCAGCAGCGCCCCCCCGATCAGCGCCACAGGCACTGCGGGCAGCATGGACTGCGCCCGCACTTGCCGCACACAGGTCAGCGCAGCAGCGAAAAACAGCGCCACGCCCAGCGCCACCAGATCCCCTGTCCAATGCGCCCCGGCCTGTTCCTTGGACCCAATCAGGATAACCCCCAGCCCCAGAAACACGCCCACCATGGTCCAGACCATGCGCGGAACAATCGGCTCGCCCAGCCAGATGCGGCTGAAGATCGTGGCAAAAACCGGCATCGCGGCCAGAATGAAGACCACATTCGCCACGCTGGTCAGCGATATCGCAACAACGAAGCCCGGCGCCGATAGGCCGTAAAGCACCATATAGCCCCAGGCCGGCGGGCCAGCGCGCAGCACATTGCCCACGGCCCCACGCCCCATGGTCCAGGTGACCAGCCCGAGAACCAGCAGACCCGCGAACAGGCCCCGCCAAAAGGCGATGGCGAGAGCTTCGGCCTCGATCAGCCGCACGAAGAGCGCGTCAGGCACGATGAACATGACACCCAGCGCCGTGATCATCAGCCCTTTGAGATGGTTATTCATGGCAGTGTCGTGGGCGCGCGGCGCAAGAGTGTCAAGCACCCCTTCCCTTTTGCTTGTCAATCTGGACCAATGGCACCAGCCCCAAGACAGCGAGTTGCCCGATGATCCACGCTCTGACCCTGATCCTGATCTGCCAATTGGCCGGTGAAACCCTGACCCGTCTGATGGGCTGGGCTGTGCCCGGTCCTGTGCTGGGCATGGCGCTGCTCTTCGCACTGATGCTGGCCAGCCCGCGCCTGGCCACCCTCATCATCCCGATAGGTGAAGGCATTCTGCGCCATCTCTCGCTTCTTTTTGTGCCCGCCGGGGTGGGCGTTGTCGGCCATATCCAGTTGCTCGGGGCGCAGGGCGTCGCGATCATGGCAGCACTTGTGCTATCGACCATTCTGGCGCTGGCTGTGGGCGCAGGCGTGTTTGTGGCCGTAGCCCGTCTGACCGGGGGGCGCGAAGATGGCTGAATTCACCGAAATCTGGTCCTATCTCGCAGGCAATCCACTGATCTGGCTCTCTGCCACACTGATCGCCTATGTGATCGGGGATTGGGCCGCAGCAAAGATGCAGCGTGCCTCCTGGGTCAACCCGGTGCTTATTGCGGTGACGCTGCTGGGCGCGCTTCTCTGGGCGACAGATACCAGCTACGACATCTACTTCGAGGGCGCGCAATTCGTCCATTTCCTGCTCGGCCCCGCCACTGTGGCCCTCGCAATCCCGCTCTGGCACCAGCGCCACGCCGTCCGCCGCGCGCTTCTGCCGGTCCTCGCCGCGCTTCTGGCCGGGTCCGTGACGGCGGTGCTCTCAGCGCTTGCAATAGGCCACGCGCTGGGGCTCTCGCCACAACTGCTGGCAACGCTTGCGCCGAAAAGCACCACGGCCCCTGTGGCGCTGGGGATCAGCCAAAGCCTTGGCGGCTCGCCCACGCTGACGGCAGTGCTGGTGATCGTGACCGGCATCATCGGCGCGCTGGTGGTCACACCGCTGATGAACCTGCTGCGCATTCGGGACTGGCGCGCGCGCGGCTTCGCGACCGGAGTGGCGGCGCATGGCATCGGCACGGCCCGCGCGCTTCAGGTCCACCCACAGGCAGGAGCATTTGCAGGCATCGGCATGGCCCTGAATGCGCTGCTGACGGCGCTGCTGGCCCCGTGGGCACTGGGGCTGTTTCTGTGAAATAATGAAACGGTTTTTCGAGGAACGAAAATAGAAGTGGCGGCTCATGCCAAAAACATGAAATCGTTTTTCGTCTGCCACACTACACGACACTTGCGTGATTTGTTGATTTTGGGGGTGGAAACGACCGGCGAGATGGATTCTGCACACGGACTCTTTCCCTGCAAGGAGTTCGTCCATGACCAGCTGTTCTCTCGC
>SKSL01000120.1 GCA_007123015.1 Natronohydrobacter sp.
ACCTGGGAAAACGGTCGTCAGGTCGAGCTGTTTCCGACCCGTTTCGCGCTTGACCCGATCATGATCGCCGAGAAGATCGGTGATATCCTGATCGAGGAGGGTCGCGGCACGGACAGCGTGAAAGCCGGGCTGGCCCTGATCGCCGAGGCCCGCCGCGCCGACAATGCCCGGGATCTGGCCGCGCGGCTGCCCTTCTATTGCTCGGGCTGTCCGCATAACACTTCGACCAAGGTCCCTGAAGGCCATCGCGCTTATGCGGGCATCGGCTGTCATTACATGGTGCAATGGATGGACCGCCAGACCACTGGCTTCACCCAGATGGGCGGTGAAGGGGCCAACTGGATCGGCGAGGCGCCGTTTTCGACCCGTCCGCATGTGTTCCAGAACCTCGGCGACGGCACCTATAATCATTCCGGCGTGCAGGCGATCCGCGCGGCTCTCGCGGCCGGCACGAACATCACCTATAAGATCCTGTTCAATGATGCCGTCGCCATGACTGGCGGTCAGAAGAACGAAGGCGGGCTGAGCCCGGCGCAGATTGCCCATGAACTGACGGCCATGGGGGTGGGCCGGATCGAGGTCGTCTTCGACGAAAAGGAAGAGCCCATTCGCGCCGATTTCCCGCGCTCGGTCGGCTGGCATCCGCGTGCGCAGCTCGATGCTGTGCAGCGTGAGTGCGCCAACCATCCGGGCGTGTCCGCCATCATCTACGTGCAGACCTGCGCTGCCGAAAAGCGTCGCCGCCGCAAGCGCGGCCAGTTTCCAGACCCCGATCAACGCGTCTTCATCAATACGGATGTGTGCGAGGGCTGCGGCGATTGCGGGGTGCAATCGAACTGCGTCTCCATCGTGCCGGTCGAAACCGAATTCGGGCGTAAGCGCGCCATTGACCAATCCTCCTGCAACAAGGACTTCTCCTGCCTGAAGGGGTTTTGCCCCTCCTTCGTGACATTAGACGGGGCAAAAGTGAAGAAATCGACAACTGTCGCGGTCGATCTGCCGGATCTGCCCGCGCCGAACCTGCCTGCTATCACCGACACGCATAATATCGTCATCACGGGCGTTGGCGGCACTGGCGTTGTCACTGTGGGTGCGATCCTTGCACAGGCGGCGCAGCTGGATGGCAAGGGCGCAGGGCTGATCGAGATGGCGGGGCTCGCGCAGAAGGGCGGGGCCGTGCATATCCATTGCCGGATCGCCGAAAAACCGCAGGATATTACAGCGATCCGTGTCGCTGTGGGCGAAGCGCATTGCATCATCGGTGGCGATCTGGTGGTGACGGCCGGGGCCAAGACCATGGGCCTGATGCGCAAGGGCCAGACCGGGGCCGCTGTGAACGCGCATGAGATCATCACGGGCGAATTCACCCGCAACACCGAATTCCGCATCCCCTCTGACGATCTGAAGATCGCCTTGCAGGCCCGGCTGGGCGAGAAGCTGCGGCTATTCGATTATTCCGAACTGGCAAAACGGCTTCTGGGCGACAGTATTTTTTCGAATATGCTGGCGCTGGGCGCGGCCTGGCAGATGGGGCTGGTCCCCTTGACCGAGGACGCCATCCTGCGCGCCATCGACTTGAATGGGGCGGCTGTGTCTGGCAATGCCCGCGCTTTCGCGCTGGGGCGCTGGAGCGTGGTGCATCCCAAAGCGGCGGAAAAGATGCTGGCCGACACAGTCACGCGCAAGCCGCTCTCGCTGGACGAGAAGATCGCCGCGCGCGAGGCCCATCTGGCAGAGTACCAATCCAAGCGTCTGGCCCGGCGCTTCCGCAAGCTGGTGGATCAGGCTCCCGACCCGCGCCTGCGCGAGGCCATCGCCAAAGGCTATCACAAGTTGCTGACCTACAAGGATGAATATGAGGTCGCGCGCCTGCATCTGGCCACGCTGGACAAGGCACAGGCCGAGTTCGAAGGCAATTTCACCCCGCGCTTTCACTTGGCCCCGCCGCTGATCTCGCGCTCTGGCCCGGATGGGCGGCCGATGAAATGCAGCTTCGGGTCCTGGATCCTCAAGGTCTTTCGCGTGCTTGCCATCCTCAAACCCCTGCGCGGCACGCCGCTCGACCCCTTCGGCTACACTTCCGAGCGGCGGATGGAACGGCAGTTGATCCGCGAATATGAAGTGCTGATGGCGCAGATCCTGCCGAAAGTGACGCCAGACACTCATGCGCTGGCGGTGGAACTGGCAGAGCTGCCTTTGCAGATCCGCGGCTTCGGTCCGGTCAAGCATCGCAACGCCGAAGCCGCGGCGCAGCGGCGCACGAAATTGCTGGCCGCTTTTGATGCGCCCCCCAGTCGGATCGCTGCGGAATAGCTGCAATCAGGCTGGATTTTCACCCCTGCCGGTTCTATGCAGGGCGCAAGGATTTCAGCGCCGGAGACAGGCAGATGGCAGTGGGCATATTCGATTCCGGTCTGGGCGGGCTGACAGTTCTGGGCGCGCTGACCGAACGCCTGCCCGACACGCCCTTTGTCTATCTGGGCGACAATGCGCATACGCCTTATGGCGTGCGCGATGCCGATGACATCTTCAACCTGACCTGCGGCAATGTCGAACGGCTCTGGGCCGAAGGCTGCGATCTTGTGATCCTGGCCTGCAACACGGCCTCGGCGGCCGCACTGAAGCGGATGCAGGAAACCTGGGTGCCGGCAGAAAAGCGCGTGCTCGGCGTCTTCGTGCCGCTGATCGAAGCCCTTACGGAACGCCAATGGGGCGACAATTCCCCCCCGCGCGAAGTCGCTGTGAAGCATGTGGCGCTCTTTGCCACGCCCGCGACGGTGTCCAGCCGGGCGTTTCAGCGCGAACTGGCCTTCCGCGCCATCGGGGTCGATGTCGAAGCGCAACCCTGCGCGGGGGTCGTCGATGCGATCGAGCAGGGCGACATGCAACTGGCCGAAGCACTGGTCCATTCCCATGTCGAATCGCTTCTGCGCCGCATGCCGCGCCCGCAGGCGGCTGTGTTGGGCTGCACGCATTATCCGCTGGTCGAACATGCGTTCCGCGAAGCGCTCGGCCCATCGGTCGATGTTTATTCCCAACCCGATCTGGTCGCGGCCAGCTTGGACGACTACCTGCGCCGCCGCCCGGAAATGCTGGGTCCGGGCCGGGAAAGCGCCTTTCTGACGACAGGCGATCCGCTCAATGTCTCGCGCAAGGCCACGCAATTCCTGCGCCGCCAGATCAGCTTCAAACACGCCTGAGCATTTTCTTGCTCCAAATACTCCCGCGCGGAGCGCTGCTGCGATCAGCCACCGCGCAAGATGTTGAAAGACTGTGACCATGAACAAATCCATCGCTATCCTCGGGGCCTCTGGCTACACGGGCGCGGAACTCGTCCGCCTGATCTCTACCCACCCGGACATGCGCATCACTGCCCTGACTGGCGAGCGCAAGGCGGGCCAGCCCATGGCGCAGGTCTTTCCCTTCCTGCGCCATCTCGACCTGCCTGATCTGTGCCGGATCGAGGATGTCGATTTCAGCACGACTGATCTTGCCTTCTGCGCGCTGCCGCATGCGACCAGCCAGGCCGTGATCAGGGGCTTGCCGCGCGATTTGAGAATCGTGGACCTGTCGGCGGATTTCCGGCTGCGCGACCCCGCAGCTTATGAAAAATGGTACGGCCAGCCCCATGCTGCCCCCGAAATCCAGCGCGAAGCGGTCTATGGGCTGACCGAATTCTACCGCGACGACATCCGCCGCGCGCGTCTGGTGGCCGGCACTGGCTGCAATGCGGCGACAGGCCAGTATATCCTGCGCCCGCTGATCGAGGCCGGGGTCATTGATCTCGACCGGATCATTCTGGACCTGAAATGCGGGGTATCGGGCGCTGGGCGGGCACTTAGGGAAAACCTGCTCCATGCAGAGCTTTCCGAGGGTACACAGGCCTATGCAGTGGGCGGCACACACCGGCATCTGGGCGAATTCGATCAGGAATTCAGCGCGCTGGCCGGGCGGCCCGTCCAAATCCAGTTCACGCCGCATCTTTTGCCGATGAACCGGGGCATTCTGGCGACGGCCTGGCTGGCGGGTGATGCGCGGCAAATTCACGCAGTTTTGCACGAACGATATTGCGATGAATCAATGATCCATATGTTACCTTTTGGCACAACACCCTCGACACATGATGTGCGCGGTTCAAATTTCGTGCATATTGGGGTTGTCGGGGATCGGGTTTCAGGGCGTGCCAGCGTCATCGCTGCGCTGGATAATCTGTGTAAGGGGTCGAGTGGGCAGGCTGTGCAGAACGCGAATCTGATGTTGGGACTGGATGAGACGGCAGGGCTGACAGGTGCGCCGCTGTTCCCGTGACGTAAGAGGAAAACATGAAGAGTTTGAAGAAAACCCGTCGGATACAGATCATCTCAGTCGCGGCTGTGGCTTTGGCATTTTCGACGGCGCTGATAGGCTACGCGATGCGCGACGGGATCAATTTCTTTCGTTCTCCCTCGCAAGTGCTGGCAGAACCGCCGTCACCAAATGAAGTGTTCCGCATAGGCGGCTTGGTGGAACCCGGTTCGATTGTGCGAGGACAGTCTGACACTGTTGTCTTCCGGGTGACTGATGGGCCTGCCTCGGTCGAAGTCCGTTATCGCGGCATCTTGCCGGATTTGTTTTCGGAAAACGAGGGCATGGTCGGTACAGGTCGCTTCGTTGACGGGATATTTCAGGCCAGCGAAATCCTCGCCAAGCATGACGAGACCTACATGCCGCGCGAGGTGATGGAGGCGCTGCAGGCGCAAGGTGAATGGCGTGGACCGGATCCACAAAGCCTGCCTGATCCTCAAAGCTGATGCGTGCACCGCGTAGGGTGCGTGGTGACCACGCACCTTACTCTGGCAGCGGCTCAATCAGAGCTGGCCCCAAAGCGCGATTGGAATTGACCTGTGTCTTTACACGGTGCCAGCTCAACATGTCGTCAGGCGCAGCCTTCATCAGCTTTGCAGCGCCATGCCCGGCTTCTCCCAGCCACAAGGCCCATTGCTCTGGTGGCAGGATGACTGGCATCCTGTGATGGATCTGCGAAATCGCGTCATTTGCGGCACAGGTCACAATTGCGCAAGTCGTATGCCGCCTCTCTGTGCGCTCCCAGACTTGCCAGACGCCCGCGAAGACCAGCATCCCGCCTGCGCGCGGCGCGATATACCATGGCAGGCGGTTGCCTTCTTCATCTCTGGTCCATTCGAAAAACCCTGAAGCCGGGATCAGGCAGCGCCGTGCGCGCGCCGCCTCACGGAAGGCGGGCTTCTCGGCCAAAGTCTCGGCACGTGCATTGATCAGGAGTGGCCCATCCGTTTCGGTGTTATACCACTTGGGCAGAAATCCCCAGCGCATCGGCCCCAGATGCCGCATACCATTGTGGCTGATCACAACTGCGACAGGTTGCGTGGGGCAGATATTGTAGCGTGGCACGGGCGGCAGGTCATTCGCAGGGCGCGCGTCAAATGCCTTTGCCATCGAACCATTTGGCAGAGTGATTGCAAACCGTCCACACATAGGCGCCAGCCTATCAGGCGACGGAGCGCGCGCGAAGCCCTTTGCGCTGCGCAAGCATCAGCCCGGCCAGAATGATCGCTAGCGCCAGCACGAATCGCCCTGGCACCTCCTCGCTCAGAACCAGTGCGCCAAGCAGCACGGACCAGACTGGCACATGGTAGTTCACCTGCGACAGGAAGCTGGGACCGGCCGAGCGGATGATGCTGACCAGCAACAATGTCGCATAGCCTGTCGGCAGGATGCCCAGGTAGAGCACTGCCAGCATCGGTCGCGCCGCGGGCATGGGCGGTAGACCTTCGGTGATCAGGGCGATGGGCAGCATCAGGCTGCTGGCGATCCACAGCGCAAGGATGCCGAAAGCCACAGGATGTACTTCGGGGCAGCGGCGGGTGACAATGCTGCCAAGCGCATAGCAAAGCGCTGCGGCTAAACAACCCAATCGCGCCAGTGTCTCGAAATCAGACCCAGTGCGCGCCACGACCCCCGGCCCGATCAGCACGGCTACGCCGACAAGCCCCATCGCGAAGCCGAGTAGTTTGGCTCGGGTCATCCCTTCGCCTGCGACAAAGACATGCGCAAGCCCTAGCACGAAGAGCGGAATCGCGGCCATGGTGATGCCTGCAAAGCCCGAAGTGACATGCTGCTGCGACCAGCCCAGCAGATAAAAGGGCATTGCATTCGACAGCAGCGCCATACTGCCGGCAAAAGCCAGAACGGGCAATGAGGGCGTCACCCGTACCCCCATCGCCAAGGCAATGACGCTCAAAGTCACAGCCCCGATCACGATCCGCGCTGTGGCGATCCACAGCGGCGAGACGCCTTCCAGTGCCACAGCAACCGCAAGAAAGGACGCGCCCCAGATCAGTCCAAGTGCGATCAGGCCGATCCAGTTTCCAA
>SKSL01000139.1 GCA_007123015.1 Natronohydrobacter sp.
GGCCGTGTTTTATTTTCGCTGGCGCCAGGCCCCTTTTGCGCAAGAGCAGATGCATGCGGGCCTGTTGCGCCCCGACAGCGCGCCTGCGCCGGGGTTGGCCGAGGCCGCGCAAGTCGCGCAGGAACTGGCACAGGCCCCGCTTGTCGAAAGCGCACCGGCACAGGTTGCGCTGATCTTGGATTATGAAAGCGCCTGGGCCTGGTCGGCGCAACCGCAGGGCGCGGATTTCGACTATTTCCGCCTATGCTTTGCCTGGTATCGGGCCCTGCGTCGGTTGGGGCTGAATATCGACATCCTGCCCCCGGACACACCGGATCTGTCGCGCTGGTCGCTGGTGCTTGCACCGGGTCTGTTCACGCTGTCAGACCCCCTGCGCGCAGCATTGCC
Organism: Natronohydrobacter sp.; assembly: GCA_007123015.1. Lineage (GTDB taxonomy): Bacteria > Pseudomonadota > Alphaproteobacteria > Rhodobacterales > Rhodobacteraceae > Roseinatronobacter. The sequence goes on from SKSL01000139.1 coordinate 388, forward strand.
AAGCTGTCGCGGTGCTGTGGTCTTTGGTCCGCGCGCCAATTCACGAAGCCCTGATTTCGCGATCCCGGTGCCGCTTCCGCCCAATTTGCCGGGTCTTGATGCACAAGTGGTGCGGGTCCAGAGTCTGCCGCCCGGATGTCAAGAGCCTTTGCAGGGGGGAGGGGCATTCGTGCATTGGGTTGAGGATCTCGAAGGCTCTGCCGAGCTACGCTTGCGGCGCGCAGATGGCAGCGCTGCGATGGTCTCTGCCGGGGGGATCCGCTATCTTGCGGGCTGGCCAGAGGATGCCAGTTTGCAGGCGCTTCTGCGCGATCTTTGCGCTGAACAGGGCATCGGCACCCAGGATATGCCCGATACTCTGCGCCAGCGCCGCGCGGGCGGGCAGCGCTATATCTTCAATTACGGGGCCAAGGCCGTCACATGGCAAGACCAGCAGATCCTGCCCGCTGATCTATGTGTGATCCCTGATTGAGTGACCGCGCTGCGCCTTGCGCAGCAGCGATCACACAGCCGCTTTCAGGTCTGCTTCCGGGTCGCGCACCTCGTCAGGACTTGGAGAGATTCCCTGCTCCAGCCAGCGTTTTCCAGTCATATAGGCGCGCGGGTCGGACAAGGCGTCGACTGCCAGAAGTGTTGTGCCGCGGAAATACCAGACAGACCCGGTGCCGGGTCTGGGTCCGGGCCGGAAAACTGTGTTGTCTGCCCCGATATTCAGCCCCGCGATCTGGAGCTTCCTGTCATATTGATCTGACCAGAACCAGGGCGTGGGGGCATAGGCTGACGCGTTGCCCTGCAGCGTATTGGCCAAGGCCCGTGCCTGATCACAGGCATTCTGCACGCTTTCCAGCCGCATCATGCGCCCGGCAATCGGGAAGGCCGCCGCGTCGCCAATCGCATATATCGCAGGGTCTGAACTACGGCACAGCGCATCCACCAGAACCCCGCCGCCGGCTGTATCCAGACATTCAAGCCCGGCTTCGCGGGCAAGCGCATCATTTGCCAGTGCCCCGATCCCGATGATCACGATATCCGCCGGACACCGGGTGCCGTCACTGAGGCGCACCTCTTCCACAGCCCCAGTGGGGCCGGGCATGATCTGGTCAACACCGACACCTTCGCGCAGTGTCACCCCCTGGGCAGAGTGCAGATCGCGCATCATATCGGCTGTGATGTCGCAGGCGACGCGCGCAAGGATACGCGGGGCTGCTTCGACCAGTGTGACCTGCAAGCCCTGCATGCGGGCAATCGCGGCCGCTTCCAGCCCGATATAGCCGCCGCCCACGACAACAAGACGGTGGGCCTCGGCGAGCTCTGGTTCCAGCCGGTCGATATCGTCGATGCCGCGCAGCGTATGGACCCCCGGCAATGCGCCGCCCAGGTTTTCGGGAAAACTGCGCGGGCGGCTCCCTGTTGCCAGCACGAGCGTTTCATAGCCAAAGCGGCGCCCATCTGTGCTGATCACCTCGCGCGCCTGCCGGTCCAGTGCATGTGCCTGCCATTGGGTCAGCAGAGTGATGTCATTCTCGACATACCAGGCATGCGGTTTCAACCACAGGCGCTCTTTCTCCATCTTGCCGGACAGATAGGCTTTCGAGAGTGGGGGGCGCTGATAAGGCGGGTGTGCTTCTTCGCCCAGAAGCGCGATCGAGCGCTGATCACCTGCGCGCCGCAAGCTTTCTGCCAATGTAAGCGCGGCCTGACCCGCGCCGATCACGACCAGCTCTGCCCTGTCCTGCATCATTCTGCCTGCCCTGTTTGTGGCAGCGCTACGCAAAGCTGCGGCCCTGCGTAGCGCTGCGTCTTACCAATCGTTGTATTTCAGGAATTTGCCGGTCATTTCGACTTTGACCCGGTCGCCTTTGGGGTGCTCGACCCGAGTGATATACATGTCGAAATCAATCGCCGACATGATGCCATCGCCAAATTCTTCCTGAATGATGGCCTTCATGGTGGGGCCATAGACGCCGACAATCTCATACAGACGGTAGATGCAGGGATCTGTCGGCACTGCCTGTTCCCAGATCTTGGTCGGATATTCCATCAGCACGCTGACCGCCTCTTCCGGCAGATCCAGCGCCGCCACCAGATTGCGCGCAGCGTCTTCCGGCATGGAATTCAGGCCCATGGCCGCAGAATGTGTGAAAACTGGGGATTTGCCAGTCTTCTCGGCAATCTCGGCCCAGGTCAGGCCCATCTTCTTCTTGGCCACCAGAACCATGGCCGCCACATCATCCTTGGTCATCATCGGTTCCGTGAAGGGAGAGTCTTTCATTTGAGTGGTCCTTTTCAGTTATGGGAGAAAACGGGAGATCAGAGCGCGTAGGGGCGTCCTTCTTCTATCGGTAGCGACGGGTCGCGCGACCATTCATTCCAGCTGCCGAAATAGATGCGCACATCCGCCACCCCGGCCTGTTTCAGCGCCAGATAGCTGTTCGAGGCCCGCGCACCCTTGAAGCAGTACAGATAGACCGGCATGCTTGGGCTGATGCCGACAGTGGCCAGTTCTGCCAGCACTTCATCAGCAGATTTAAGACGCGGGCCATCCGCGGTGGGCTTCATCAGCCGGTACCATTCGATCCAGCGCGCACCGGGAATACGGCCCTTGCGCGGGCAGAAATCCTTGCCATAGGGTGACGAGCTTTCCGCGATCCATTCATCCACATCGCGCACGTCGAGAATGGCCGCATCGCCGCTATCGAGGGCGGCCAGCATATCATCGCGGGTCAGCAGGACCGATGCGCCAGCGGGATCTATCGGGAACTCAGCAGGCTCTGGGGTCACAGGTGCCGTATCGAGTGGCAGGCCCGCTGCGACCCAGGCTTCGATCCCGCCATCAAGCACGGCCTTTTTCGGATAGCCAAGAAAATCCAGCAGGAAATAGCCGCGGCAGGACTGACCGAAGCCCGTATTCATCGACCCTTCATAGATCACGGCCGTCTCGGCGCCGGAAAGTCCGGCCGCCCCAAAGGCCGCAGCGAAGGTCTGCGTCATCTGTGCAATGCCTTCAGCGTCGGACGTGGCGAGGAAGGTAAAGATCTCATGCAGATTGACTGCGCCGGGAAGGTGTCCGGCGGCATAGGCTTCCGGCGCGCGCGTGTCGATGATGACGACATTCTCCATCGCTTTCAACTGATCGGCAGAGATGAGTGCATCTGTCATGTGTTTTCCCCTGTTGGTTTGCGTGTGGTTGTTGTGGATTTCAGGCAAAGGGATAGGCGCTTGTTCAGGTTCAAGCGCTGGCCCCCATATCGGCCAGCATCTTGCGCAGCTGTTTCGTGGCTGGTGTGACAATTGCGACGAAATAGCTTTCGCGCAGGCGGCGCTGTGCAGCCCCATGGGTGACATATCCGCGCGCGCCCTGATGCAGCATCGCGTTATGCGCTGCGGCCACGGACAGATCACCCGCGGCCAGCCGGGCCTTGATCACCCGGATGAAATAGGCGTCCGACGTGTCATAGGGGGTCTTGCAAAGCTCGAACACCTCGGCTTTCAGACCTTCAAGCTTTTCGCGGAAATCTTCGGGCTGATCGGGCAGATGCTGGTTGACGTGACCCAGCTGGCCGCGCACTTGCTCCATCAGCGCGATGCAGCCTTCGATCATGCCAAATGCCATCCCCGATTGCAGCAGGATGAACCCGGCGCGGATTTTTGGTACATACGCATTGATCGGATCCGCGATGATCTGCGCGTCCGGGACAAAGGCGTCGCGACACTGCACGCCATATGTGCGTGTGCCTTCAAGCGCTACGAAATGATCATTCGACACCAGTTTGACGCCATCGCCGCGCCCATGCAGGACCATCATGATCCGCTCGCCCGCGCGGGGACCTTCGGGAATCTCGCTGATCACGGCAAACCAGGCGTCTTCGCTGATATTGCTCACCCAGGGCAAGGTGCCGCGCAAAGTGTAGCCGCCCTCGACCGGGGTGGCTTTCAGCTTCATCTGTTCGATCCCGAACAGCGTCTTCATCGGGTTGGACAGACCTGTTCCGCCCAGCACCTTGCCCGTGGCGACATCTGCGCCCAAGCTCGCCTGCAGCGCCGTGTTGTCCGAGTTGAAGATATACCAGCCCAGCGCTGACTGGCACCACATGCAGAACGCAGTCGAGAGACATTCGCGTCCAGCACGCGCCATGGCAGTGATCGTTGTCTCAAGATCAAGCACACCGCCCGGGGCGGGCAAATGCCGCTGATAGGCACCGGCTGTGCCAAAACTGCGCATCACGGCTTCGGGATAGAGCCCGTCCGCGTCAATCGCGCGCACAAGCGGCACAAGGTCAGAGGCGGCGATCCGATCCGCATCTGTCAGAACCTGATCTGCATCAGGCATATCCAGCGGGGGCACCAAGGGGGCTAGGTCTAGGGACATGAGCAGCTCCTGTCAGGGTTTGTGCGATGGCCTGTCGTGCTCAGACATCGAGAAGAGAAAACAGCGGGGCCGCGAGGGATGCCGCGACCCCGAGGGGGATCAGGCGGCGCTGATCTCCATGTTCACAGGGCGCGAGAATGTGTTGAAGACGGGCGACCATTTCGCGACATGCGCGATCAGTTCGTCGATCACCTCTTGGGGCGCGTCGGCTTCCATGATGACCTTCATCCGGACATCCGTGAAGCCAACAGGCTTTTCAGACTGATCGCCTGTGCCCCAGACCGCCGTGATGTTCAGATCGGCTTCCATCTCGATTTCCAGCTTCTGCACCGTGATGCCGCGATGCACGGCATTGGCATGCAGACCCACGCAGACGCAGGACCCGAGGGCCGCCAGCGATGCCTCAGAGGGGTTGGGGGCTGTGTCATCCCCCAAAAGCCCAGGCGGCTCGTCCACGATATAGGGGGGCAGATCGCGGATATAGTTGGCATGGCGGAAACGTCCCTCGGCGACCGTCTTGCAGGTCAGCGTCTTGATCGCTTTCGGATCCGACTTGCCCTTTTCGATCAGCCCTTCCAGCCCGGTCTTGTCGATCGGGGCCAGGCAGCCTGTCAGAACTGTTGCGGGTTCACCCATGATATTCCTCCTTTTTGAGATTGGGTTTACACATCACTGCGCAGCCAGCTGAAGCGTTTGATCGCCAGCAGACACAGAGAATCGAGCGCATAGCCAATGACACCGATGACAAGCACCGTTGCCCCCAGCCGTGCGTAATCGAGAGAGTCGCGCGCATCGTTGATGGCAAAGCCAAGCCCTGACGACACGCCCAAATATTCTGCCGGAACCAGCACCACCCAGGCGATGCCAAGGGCAAGCCGGATCCCGGTCAGGATATCCTGCGCGATGGCGGGCAGGATGACATAGATCAGCTGATGCAGCGGGTTTGCGCCAAGATTGCGCGAGACTTTCAGCCAGGCCGGATCAATTCGCTTCACCCCGGCCGCAGTGGCAAACATGATGGGCCAGACAGCAGCGACAAAAATCAGGAAGATGATCGCGCCATCCCATGTCGCAAAGGCCATCACGGCGATCGGCATCCAGCTTAGCGGCGAGATCATGCGCAGAAGCTGGAACGGCGCGTTGGACAGATCGCGCAGCCACGCAAGCCGCCCGATCAGAATGCCCATGGGCACCCCGACTGCGATGGCAAGGCCCAGACCCCAGCCGACACGGTAGAGGCTCGGGGCCGACATGGCCCAGACTTCACCGCGATGCAGCATGACCCAAAGCCGCTCGAAGGTCGGGACCGGCGCAAGCTGCGCAAAGGCGCGCATGCCGGGACTCTGGGCGATATACCACCCCCCGAGGGCCCAGAGCGTGCCAAGCACGCCCAAGCCCAAGGCCGCCATGGCGAAGCTGCGCATCCATGCTTTCACACTGGCCAGACGCGCGTCTTGATCCTGTGCAGAAGAGGGACTTGACGGGGAATAGGCAGCATCGGTCACAGCGACAGCACCTCTTCGCGGTTGAAGGGATCGCCGGGGTTCACGGAGGGATCATTCAGCCATTCCGGGAATTGCTCGACAGCATTGCGGACGAAGCGA
>SKSL01000265.1 GCA_007123015.1 Natronohydrobacter sp.
GGTTCCCAGTTCCGCAAGCGGCATGGCTTCAAACGGCTGGCCCATTTCACGCCCAAGAACGCGGATTTCGGCCATGATGTCGATGACCGTCGCCATATTATCAGCATCCGCCCGCGCGACCAGAGCATAGGCCAGCGCCGTCATCCCGTGCAGCGAGCGCGGATAAAGTGGCGTGCGCCCGCGCGTGGGCGCTTCAAGCAACGCATCGACCTGCACAGTGGCGGCAATGTCCTCGCAGATCAGGCGGAATTCAGCGGCCACAGCTTCGCCCACGACGCCTGCAATGGCCGTGTTGCGCAAATTTCGATCCGGGATGGCGCGCATCAGCACCGAGACCCGCGCCCAGCTGCGCGGCGTGCAGGCGATCATCTCGCCTTCGCGCAGCGCGGCTTCGGTTGTGTCCAGACAATCGGGCCGCGTGCGGATGAAGGCGATCACCGATGGGTCCAACGCATTGGGCAGCGCATAATTCGCGATCCAGTCCTGCGCGCTGGCGGTCAGGTGCAGATGGATCAGCCGGTCGGAAAGCGCAGTCCCCATCTCATAGGCGATCGCGCCATCTTCGACCGTGTTGCCCGCCGCGATCACCAGACAGCTATCCGGCAAAACATGCGCGCCCACCCGACGTTCCTGCAACAGCCCATAAACAGTGGGTTGCAAGTGGGGGGCGGCGGCGGTCAGTTCATCCATGAACAGAATCGCCGGGCGCGCGGGGTCATCGGGCAGGTCTTCGGGGCGGAACCAGACGGTGCGGCGGGTTTCCATGTCGAAAAACGGCAGACCGCGCAGATCCTGCGGCTCGATCGTGGTCAGGCGCAGGTCGTAAAGCTTCGCGCCGATGTCCTGCGCAAGGGTCTGGACGATCTCGGTCTTGCCGATACCGGGGCGGCCATGCAGCATCCAGCTTGCGCGCAATATGCCTGCGCTTTGCGCCTGCCAGCCTTCTCGCAAGAGCGCCAGCGCCTGTCCAGTGGTGATCGGGGGGGCATTCAGCATCGCGGGCCTCGGTCAGTTTGGTGCCACATTATCTGGCACAGCAGCCCGTCAAGGCAAGCTGCCATCCCTGCGACGTAAAGCCTGCCCATGCGAAAGGCCCCGGACGCGCGTCCGGGGCCTTTCAATCTGTCGCAGGGTTCAGTCGGCCTGCTCGGCGACGATCTCTTCGCCAGTTTCCTGATTGACCATCTTCATGGCCAACCGGACCTTGCCGCGATCATCGAAGCCCAGAAGCTTGACCTTCACGTCCTGACCTTCTTTCAGCACATCCGACGGATGGTTCAGGCGGCGGTTCTCGATCTGGGACACATGCACCAGCCCGTCACGCTTGCCGAAGAAGTTCACGAAGGCACCGAAATCGACCAGCTTGACCACGCGACCCGTATAGATCTGGCCCACTTCCGGTTCAGCCACGATCGAATAGATCATGTCATAGGCCTTCTTGATCGCCGCCGCGTCATTCGAGGCGATCTTGATCACGCCGTCATCGTTGATGTCGACCTTCGCACCCGAGACTTCCACGATTTCACGGATGACCTTGCCGCCTGTGCCGATCACTTCGCGGATCTTGTCTGTCGGCACCTGCATGGTTTCGATCTTCGGCGCATATTGGCTGAAGCCTTGCGGCGCGCTCAACGCTTTCGACATCTCGCCCAGAATGTGCATCCGTCCATCCTTGGCTTGGGACAGCGCCTGTTCCATGATCTCGAAGGTGATGCCCGCAACCTTGATATCCATCTGCAGGCTGGTGATCCCGCCTTCGGTTCCGGCGACCTTGAAATCCATGTCGCCAAGGTGGTCTTCATCGCCCAGAATATCGGTCAGGACTGCGAAACGGCCGTCATCTTCCAAGATCAGACCCATCGCGACACCGGCCACAGGCGCTTTCAGCGGCACGCCCGCATCCATCATCGAGAGCGACCCACCACAGACTGTGGCCATCGAGCTGGAGCCGTTCGATTCCGTGATCTCAGAGACCATACGGATCGTGTAGGGGAAATCGGTCGCAGCGGGCAGCACGGCTTGCAGCGCGCGCCATGCCAGTTTGCCATGCCCCACTTCGCGCCGTCCCGGAGGGCCGAAGCGACCAACCTCGCCCACAGAATAGGGGGGGAAGTTGTAGTGCAGCAGGAAATTGGATTTGCTGGTGCCGGTCAGCGCATCAATGAACTGTTCATCATCGCCTGTGCCCAGCGTGGTCACGCAAAGCGATTGTGTCTCGCCACGGGTAAACAGCGCTGATCCATGGGTGCGCGGCAGAATGCCGGTTTCGGCTACAATCTGACGCACAGTCTTGGTGTCGCGCCCATCGACACGCGGCTGGCCATCGACCACAGCACCACGCAGGATCGAGGCTTCCAGCTTCTTCATCGCCGAACCGAGATTTTCATCTGCCAGTTGCTCCTCAGAGAGCGCGGCCTTGATCGCCTCGCGCGCGGCACTGATCGCGGCGACGCGTTCCTGCTTGTCACGCAGCGCGAAAGCGGCGCGCATCAGCGGCTCGCCTGCGGCTTTCACGGCAGCGTAGAGCGCGGAATAATCCGGCGGGGTGAAATCAAACGGCTCTTTCGCGGCTTCTTCGGCCAGCGAGATGATCAGGTCGATTACCGGCTGGTAGCTTTCATGGGCGAATTTCACGGCACCCAGCATTTCGGCCTCGGTCAGCTCATAGGCTTCCGATTCGACCATCATCACCGCGTCGCGCGTGCCCGCCACGACCAGATCCAGACGCTGCTCGGGGTTTTCGCGCAGCTTTTCCATGTCCTGACATTCGGGGTTCAGGATATACTGGCCATCGACATAGCCCACACGCGTAGCGCCAATCGGGCCCATGAAGGGCACACCGGAAATCGTCAGGGCAGCGGACGCGGCGATCAGCGCCACGACATCGGGCTCATTGACCAGATCATGGCTGAGAACAGTGCAGATCACCAGCACTTCATGTTTGAAGCCATCGACAAAGAGCGGACGGATCGGACGGTCGATCAGACGCGAGGTCAGCGTTTCCTTGTCACTCGGACGGCCTTCGCGCTTCAGAAACCCACCGGGGATCTTGCCTGCAGCATAGGTCTTTTCCTGATAATGCACAGTCAGCGGGAAAAAATCCTGACCCGGTTTCGCAGCCTTGGCGAAAGTCACATTGGCCATGACTGTGGTTTCGCCCAGAGTGGCGATCACAGTGCCATCGGCCTGACGGGCAACCTTGCCCGTTTCCAGGGTCAGCGTTTCTTCGCCCCACTGGATCGATTTCGTAACGATATTGAACATCTCTTGCGGTTCCTCATGGAAAGCGCCAGCTTTCTGGGCTTTCCGTTTCCTATGGCGGCCCCATTGCCGCCGACCCCAATCTTCTAGCATCACGCCGGGGTCCGAGCGTCACGTCTCAGATGGGCGGCGTCCTACAGGAAAACCGCCTTCAAGGAAAGCTGGATTTGCAGTGCCGCCCGCTCAGACCCAACGCGCGAAGGGCGGCAGCGACATCAAGACTGCATCCGGGTCATGGCCGGTCTGCAAGCCGAATTTGGTGCCCCGGTCATAGACCAGATTGTATTCGGCATAGAGCCCGCGATGGATCAGCTGCGTTTCCTTGTCGGCCTCGGTCCAGGCCATCCCGCGCCGCCGCTCGACCTGCGCCAGGAAGGCCGGCAGGAAGGCCCGGCCCACATCCTGCGTGAAGGCGAAATCGGCCTCCCAATCGCCGGTGCAATGGTCGTCGTAGAAAATGCCCCCGACCCCGCGCGCACGCTTGCGATGCGGGATGAAGAAATACTCATCCGCCCAGGCCTTGTAGCGGGGGTAAAGATCGCGCCCATGTTTGTCGCAATAGCGCTGCAGGGTCGCGTGGAAATCCGCCGTATCCTCGGCATATTCAATGCAGGGGTTCAGGTCTGACCCGCCCCCGAACCACCAGCCGCCTGGGGTCCAGAACATGCGCGTGTTCATATGCACGGCTGGCACATGCGGATTCTGCATATGCGCGACCAGCGAAATGCCAGAGGCCCAGAAGCGCGGGTCTTTCTCTAGCCCCGGAATTTCCTTGCGCGCGGTCAGCGAGCGCTGCGCCTGATCGCCCAGCGCGCCAAAGACTTCCGAGACATTCACGCCCACTTTCTCGAACACGCGCCCGCCGCGCATGACGCTCATCAGGCCGCCACCCGCATCCTGCCCGTCGGGGCCATGGCGCTGGGTGTCGCGGATCTCGAAACGGCCCGGCGCGCGATCTGACAGCGGGCCGTCCGTGTGGCGCTGCTCGACTGCCTCGAAAGCCGCCACGATCTGGTCGCGCAATTCACGAAACCATGCGGCCGCGCGGCGTTTCTGATCAGTGTAGTCTTCGGTCATGTCGGCATTCCTTGCGCTTTGCCCAGATGTGGCATGGCACGCGCCAACTGACAAGCCAAGTTTACAGTTTTGCCATCAGCGCCGCATGCCGGGCCAGATAGGCCGCGCGCGTCTCGGCCGGGGGGCGCAGATGCAGATGCAACCCCTCGCGCTGGGCCGGATCCAGCTTGCCGAAGAAGCGATCCGCCTCGGCGGGTGTGAAACCTGCGATCTGGGTCGCCTCCAGCCAGGCCGAGACCTTGTCCGCCGCCTTGATCCTGCGCTTGATTGGGGCAGGCAGTCGCGCAGGCAGCCCGAAGCGAATATGAATGGCTGCTGCCAGCCGCTCATCGAGCGCGCTATATTCCGGGCCAACGGCCGCCTTGACCGGCGAAATCATATCCCCGATCACATATTCCGGTGCGTCATGCAGCAGGGCTGCCAATTGCCAGCGCGGTTCCGGGCGCGGGGTCAGGCGGGAATAGATCTGCTCGACCAGCAGCGAATGTTCGGCGACCGAATAAGGCCAGTCGCCCCGCGTCTGCCCATTCCAGCGCGCGACAAAAGCCAGCCCATGGGCGATATCCTCGATCTCTATATCGACCGGCGTCGGGTCCAGCAGGTCTAGCCTGCGACCTGAAAGCATACGTTGCCAGGCGCGTGTCGGGGGCATGGGGCCTCTCTGATGTTTTTGTGGTGTTAGCGCGCGCAGGCGACCGGGTCCAGCAGGTGACGTAACGTCGCCTTTGCAGCGGATCCGCGCCCGTGGATAGATCACCCTGCTTGGAACAGGAGGGCGCGGGATGGAAATTTCTGGACAACTGGCTGTCGTGACCGGGGGCGGCAGCGGGCTTGGGGCTGCGACGGCGCGGCATCTGGCGCAAGCAGGGGCGCGCGTGGCAATCCTTGATTTCGACACCGAGCGGGCCGAGGCTGTAGCCGCGGAAATCAACGGACGCGCGTTACGCGTCGATGTGGGCGATGCGGCGGCTGTGGGGGCCGCGATGGCCGAGGTCGCGCAGATGGGACCCTTGCGCGTGGCGGTGAATTGCGCGGGCATCGCGACAGCCGCGCGCGTGGTCGGGCGCGATGGCATGCCCTCGACCGAAGTCTTCGAGCGTGTGATCCGGGTGAACCTGATCGGCACATTCAATGTCATGTCCCATGCGGTCGCGCAGATGAAAGCGCTTGATGTGATGGCGAGCGGTGAGCGCGGGGTGATCGTCAACACATCCTCTGCGGCCTGGCAGGACGGGCAGATCGGCCAAGCCTCTTATGCTGCGTCGAAGGGCGGGGTGGCGGCAATGTGCCTGCCTGTGGCCCGCGATCTGGCGCGCGATGCGATCCGCTGCGTGGCCATTGCGCCAGGGCTGTTTCGCACGCCGATGATGGAAGCCCTGCCCGAAGAGACGACGCGTGCGATCACGGCCAATATCCCCTTCCCGGCGCGGTTGGGCGATCCTGCGGAATTCGCGCTGATGGTCGGGCAGATCGTCGAAAACCCCTATCTGAACGGCACCACGATCCGCCTTGACGGCGCGACACGCTTGCCGCCGCGCTGAATACAAGGTGCATGACCTGCGTATCTCCCAGAGCAGAGGCGGCACAATGCGCGATAGGATCTGAGACGAGAATCGATTGACACAATACACTTATGGGGCGATTGTGGGGTGTGGCGCCTCTGCGTTGACCATTGCAAATCAAAGCTTTGCTAACAGTGATCAGGCGACCGAGAGCTTCAGCGCCACAGCCGCCGCTTTTTCGCGGTTCATTTGATACCTGAGCCGGGGATGTCCTCATGATTTCAGCGCGATTACCTTTTGATGCAGCCCTTGGGGATGTCAGAGTGTCGCAAGGGATTGGAACAACTCCCAGCCATACTGGCCTTCTACACTGGTCCTGGGATTTCGACGTCCCGGTCGGCACACCGATCCTGTCGATCGCGGATGGAGTCGTCGTCGACTATTTTGACAGCGCGGCAGATGGCGAAGATGGCGTCGGCCGCATGGGCAATCTGATCA
>SKSL01000161.1 GCA_007123015.1 Natronohydrobacter sp.
AAGTTTCAGATCCCTCGGGTCCCGCAGCCGGTCGCGAATCTCGGGCTGGCTGATCAGGGTTTTGAGTGCCAGCAGATCATCGGCATCGCGCGCACGCGTCAGCCAGTCATTGCTTGTGTGGCTCTCCAGCGAGGCGATCAGGCGCTCGGGTGTGCCGAATTCCAGCCGCGCATTGCGCCAGTTGAGCTTGCGGGCGGGCAGAAATGTATGGGTCTCGATGGCCTCGATCACCTCGTCATGCAAGGGCGGGGCTTCGCCGGTCACACCGAAAGAGCCGTCATTCTGAAACCGCCCGGCCCGCCCTGCGATCTGCGCCAATTCATCAGGTTGCAAGGGGCGCATCCGGCGGCCATCGAATTTGCGCGTGGCGGAAAATGCCACATGCCTGATATCAAGGTTCAGCCCCATACCGATAGCATCGGTCGCGACGAGGTAATCCACATCGCCATTTTGATAAAGATCGACCTGTGCATTGCGCGTGCGCGGTGAAAGCGCCCCCATCACAACGGCACAACCGCCTTTCTGGCGGCGGATCAGTTCCGCAATCGCATACACATTTTCAACACTGAATCCGACAATTGCACTGCGCGCGGGCATCCGGCTTATCTTTTTCGAACCTGAATAGGTCAGTTTTGACATGCGCTCGCGGCGCTGGAACTGCACCCCCGGCACCAAGGCGGCAATCGCGCTGCGCATGGTGTCCGACCCCATGAAGAGCGTCTCATGCAGGCCGCGCGCCGACAGCAAGCGGTCGGTGAACACATGCCCGCGCTCGGGGTCCGCACAAAGCTGGATCTCGTCGATGGCCACGAAATCCGCGCCGATTTCCAACGGCATCGCCTCGACTGTGCAGATCCAATATTGCGTCCGGTCTGGCACGATTCGCTCTTCACCGGTGACCAGTGCCACACAATCGGGGCCACGCAGCGTGCGAATCCGGTCATAAACCTCGCGCGCGAGCAGGCGCAGCGGCAACCCGATCACCCCGGTCCGATGCGCCAGCATCCGCTCTATTGCGTAATGAGTCTTGCCCGTATTGGTCGGCCCAAGCACCGCGACGGTCCGCGACTGCGCGCGCATGTTCATCCGCCCATTCCCTTTTGCCGCGCGCTGTTACAGCGCCGTGCCGTCCAACTGGCTGTTCAGTCGGTCGAGGGCATTTTTTACGTCTTCCCGATGCGGATGTATAGCCGCAGACGCGCGATAGGCCTCTCGCGCGCGCTCCAGATCGCGCAGATCTTCAAAAATGCGGCCGACACCGGCAAGGGCAGAGAAATGATCCGGATTGTAGGCAAGCGTTACGCGCAAATCGTCAAGCGCGCGGCCCAGTTTCCCATCCATGAACCATGCTGTTGCGCGCGCATGATACCCCTCGGCAAAGTCAGGGGCATGGTCGATCAGAGCTGTGAAATGTTCGATTGCCTCGGACGTCTGCCCCCGCCGCATGGCATCACGGCCACGTTGCAAAAGTAAATCTGCGGTCGCAGACCCGGACCGCGACCAGGCGCGTGCAATCTGGCGCTCCAGTCGCTGCCAGCCATCTTGGTCAGGACGCTGCAGTTCAGCCAGAAGCTCCGCCACTTCGGGATCACCCTGCGACTCACTTGGCATGGCAGGTGTCACAAGCAAAAACCCGGCGAATGCCGCTACGACAGGATTGAGGATCGGGGCTTCACAACGCATAGTTGGAGTGTAGCGTAAGCGACGCGCAAAGCTATATGCCACGCATCACAAATTGGAAAAACCGGGAGAAATACATGAGCGACGTCCTGAACAAAGCCATCGAGGCCCTGTCGAACCGCATGCCTGATGGTTTTGACGGCACTGCGAAATTCGATATCACAGGCGAAGGCTGCATCATGGTCGATGAGAATGGTGTCCGTGAAGGCGATGACGACGCCGATGTCACCATGATCGCCAGCGCCGAGACCTTTCGCGGTATCATCGAAGGCGACGTCAACCCCACGATGGCCTTCATGTCCGGCAGGCTGAAGATCGAAGGCAATATGGGCATGGCCATGAAGCTTGGCTCTGCCCTGAGTTGATGACGCATAGCGCGCCGTTTTTCGAAGACGTGGCGGATGCGCCCCCGGCTGCGGGGGTGCTCTGGACGCATGCAGCGGATGGACCCCGGCTGCGCGTCGCGCATTGGCCGGTCGGACCCAAAGGGCTTGTGGCCCTTTTCCCCGGCCGCACCGAAGTCATCGAGAAATACGGACGCGTGGTGCGCGATCTGGCACAGGCCGGATACGGGGCGGCGTTGATCGACTGGCGTGGGCAAGGGCTGTCAGACCGTCCAGGGGGCTTGCCCCTGCGTGGCCATGTCGGCGATTTCGCAGAGTATCAGCAGGATGTCGCCGCCTATCGCGCTGTGCTGGACCAGATCGCAGGGGATGTCCCGCGTTACCTGCTCGCACACAGCATGGGCGGGTGTATTGCGCTGCGGGCGCTGAGACGGAACTTTCCAGCCCGCGCCTGTGCTTTCAGCGCGCCCATGTGGGGCTTGCCGGTCAACGCTGCGCTGGGCCGGGCCGTGCGGCTTGCCTCTGCGGCGCTGGGGCTGGCCGGGGCAGATATGCGCGAAATCCCCGGTGCCGGGATCAAGTTTCGCCTGTGGGAAAATCCATTCGACAACAACGAGCTGACAGGCGATCATGAGACTTACCTCTGGATGCAGTTGCAAGTGCAGCGCCATCCGGCGCTGCGCCTTGATGCGCCAAGCCTGCGCTGGGTGACGCGCGCTCTGGCAGAAACGAAAGCCTTGGCAGCGCTTCCGCCGCCAGACATGCCGGCTTTCTGCGGGCTTGGCACGCGCGAACTGCTGGTCGCGCCTGAAGCGATCCGCAGCCGCATGGCCAATTGGCCCGAGAGCAAGCTTGCGATCTATGACGGCGCGTTGCATGAATTACTGATGGAACGCCCAGCGATCCGCGATGATTTTCTGCGCCAGACACTGGCCCTTTTTGACGCGAATTGAGGACGACATGACGATTACGATCTATGGGATCAAGACCTGCGACACTTGTCGAAAGGCCCTGAAGGCGTTGCCCGGTGCAATCTTGCGCGATATCCGAGCTGATCCGCTGTCAGAAGAAGAGCGCGCCGAATTGCTGGAACAGTTCGGGGATGCTGTGATCAACCGCGCATCGGCGACATGGCGCGGGCTGACTGACGTGGCGCGCGAAGCCCCCCCCGATAGACTGCTTGCAGAGCATCCGGCCCTTATGAAGCGCCCTGTCATTCGGTCGGCGGATAAATTGTATCTTGGCTGGAAGGCCGATGTGAAATCGGCCCTCGGCGTTGAATGATGCGCGCTTAGAGAAGCTTCAGATCGCTTGCAGATTCCCGACCATCGCGTCCGGCACGAAGCTCATAGGCAATCTTCTGATCGTCAGCCAGCCCGGTCAGCCCGGCGCGTTCGACAGCTGAGATATGCACGAACACATCCTTGCCGCCGCCTTCAGGGGCAATAAACCCGTATCCCTTGGTGGTGTTGAACCATTTCACGGTGCCTGTCGGCATCGGTCTTCTCCTCGTTTTCCTTTCCCGCAGCGGTATTGCAACGGGACCGCTCAGCCAGGTCTTCCTTGGCCGGCTATCAAACAGAGGCGGTCGTAGAAAGTCTGTCTTCACAGGTTCAAGTGTGCCAGAAGCCAATCAAAACGCAAGAGTTTTGCATATATGCGTCAGAGCGCACGGGTTGCTGCTCAAAAAATGAAAGGATGACGGGGAGATGCGCAATGCGGCCCTGATGCTTGGTCTGATCGGCGGTCTATGGGGCATGGTGGTCGGTTTTTTCAGCTTCGCCTATACGGATTTGCTGATTCGCTACCCGGATCTGGCCGAATTCACAGGCGGCGTGGCGAATATCGGACCGATCCGGGTCATGAGCCTCGCCGCCCCGGTCATGGCCATTGCCGGGGCTGCAATGGCGCGGTCGGTCAATGGCTTGGGCGGGGTGCTGCTGCTGGTCTCGAGTGCAGGCATGTATCTGACCTTTGGCTTCGGTGTGTTTACCATGTTCCCGATTGCGATGTGCGCGCTGGCCGGGGTGCTGGCACTGGCCGCGCGCCAGCCCGATCCGCACTAAGGGCTTGACTTACGGGCCGCGCGGCCCCATTTGCGGTCCATCCACAGCCATGCCGCGTGAGCATGTCTTTCGCTGTGGTCAGGGCAGTCTGCCCGCAATCTGCTTCCCGACATCACGCGTGGGGGGCGGCGCATGTGACGATGTGCCCCCAAACCCGCCCCGGCCTTAGGCTCGGGGCCAATCGCCTGTTTGTGCGGGCAGTATAAGGACTGAGACGTGACTGATTTTTCGATGTTCGGGCTGAAGCCCGTTCTGATGACCGGCCTGGAAACCCAAGGATTCAAGGCCCCTACCCCCATTCAATCGCGCGCGATCCCTGTGATCATGGATGGCCGCGACATTCTGGGCCTTGCGCAGACCGGCACAGGCAAGACGCTGGCCTTTGGCCTGCCGATCATGCACAACCTGCTGAGCGCTGGCCGCCCTGCCCCCAAGACCACGCAAGCGCTGATCCTTGCGCCGACGCGCGAATTGGTGACGCAGATCGCAACCACGCTGGACGGGTTTGCGCGCAAGACGCCGCTGAAAGTGCAGCGTGTGGTCGGCGGTGCAGGGATGCAGCCGCAGATCCAGAAACTGGCCAAGGGCTGCGATATTCTGGTGGCGACGCCGGGGCGCTTGCTGGACTTGCTGGAACGCCGCGCGCTTACGCTTTCGCAAACACGGATGCTGGTGCTGGATGAAGCTGACCAGATGCTGGATCTGGGCTTCATCCATGCGCTGCGCAAAATCGCATCCCTGCTGCCGAAAGAGCGCCAGACCATGATGTTCTCGGCCACAATGAACAAGCAGATGAATGAGATCGCCAGCGCCTATCTGGACCGGCCCGAGCGGATTCAGGTCGATGCACCGGGCAAGCCTGCCGACAAGATTGACCAGTCGGTGCATTTCGTGAGCCAGGGCGACAAGGCCAAGCTGCTGGAAGGCTATCTGAAAGAGCACCCCTCAGAACTGGCACTGGTTTTCGCGCGCACCAAGCATGGCGCGGAGAAGCTGATGAAGCTGCTGACCGGCTGGGGGATCGAGGCGGGGTCCATTCACGGCAACAAATCGCAAGGCCAGCGAGAGCGGACGCTTCAGGCGTTCCGAGAGGGCAAGGTGAAAGTGCTGGTCGCCACAGATGTGGCCGCGCGCGGGATCGATATTCCCGATGTGCGCCATGTCTATAATTTCGAGCTGCCCGAAGTGCCGGAAAACTACGTCCACCGGATCGGACGCACCGCGCGCGCGGGCGCGTCGGGCCGTGCGATCGCGTTTTGCGCGCCTGCGGAACTGGGCGATCTGCGCGCAATCGAACGGCTGATGAAGCGCGATCTGACCGTTGCGGGCGGCACGCCCTGGCCAGATGACATGGCGGTGGCTGCGCGCGCGCTTGCGCGCAAGAAAGGCCCCGGTCGGGGTGGTTCCGGTCGTCCCGAAGGCCAAGGCCAGCGCCCTGCGCGCGCGAAGCCTGCGGGCAAGCCAGGCGGAGCGCGCAAGAGCTTCGGCAAGCCCGGCGGCGGGCGCGAACGGTCGCGCAAATCGGCCTGAATTGAGAGAACTGAATTGAGACAAGGGCGCCCATCACGGGCGCCCCTTTTTCTTGAGGAAGGCCGGGGCTCTGCCCCGGACCCCGGAGTATTGTCAGCAAGAAAATGTGGAAGGGCTATTCTGCCGCGACCGGGCTTTCCGCCGCTTCCACCCGCACGGCGGCGAATTTGAATTCGGGGATCTTGCCGTAAGGATCGAGCGCCGGGTTGGTCAGGATATTGGCGGCTGCCTCGACAAAGGCGAAGGGCAGGAAGACCATATCGGGGCTGACCGCACGATCCGCCCGCGCCATGACCGTGACCGAGCCGCGCCGGGTCGAGAGCCGCACCATGCCGCCCGGTTCCACGCCGAGACGCCGCAGGGTCGAGGGGTGGAGCGAGCAATTCGCCTCTGGCTCGACCGCATCGAGGACGCTGGCGCGCCGGGTCATCGCGCCTGTGTGCCAATGCTCGAGCTGGCGGCCTGTCGTCAGCACCATCGGGTAGTCGGCATCGGGCAGCTCATCAGGCGCGATAACTGTGGCGGGCGTGAAACGCGCGCGGCCATTTTCGCGCGGGAAGGCATCAGCGAAGACGATGGGCTGGCCGGGATCTTCAGGCGAAAGCGAGGGATAGGTTACCGCCCCCTCGCGCTCCAACCGGGCCCATGTGATATTGTCGAGGCTCTTCATCCCCTGCTTCATCTCGGCAAAGACCTGTGACGGATGCGTGAAGCCCCAGTCCAGCCCAAGGCGGCGGGCCAGGTCCACTGTGATCATCCAGTCCTCGCGCGCTTGACCGGGGGGCGGCACCGCGGGACGGCCCATCTGGACTTGTCGGTTGGTATTGGTGACTGTGCCGGATTTCTCGTAGAAGGCGGCGGCAGGCAGGATCACATCTGCATAATTCGCCGTCTCGGTCAGGAAGATATCCTGCACCACAAGATGTTCGAGCTTGGCCAGCGCCTCTCGTGCATGGACCACGTCAGGGTCCGACATGGCCGGGTTTTCGCCAAGGATATACATGCCCTTGATCTGGCCGTCATGCACGGCATCGAGGATTTCCGTGACGGTCAGCCCCTTCTCTGGCGCAATCTCAGTGCCCCAGAGCGCGCCGAAGTGATTGCGTGACGTATCCGCTGTAACACTCTGATAATCCGGCAAAAACATCGGTATCAGCCCTGCGTCCGAGGCGCCTTGGACATTATTCTGACCGCGTAGCGGGTGCAGCCCGGTACCGGGGCGGCCCACTTGCCCGCACATCAGCGCGAGCGAAATCAGGCAGCGCGAATTGTCGGTGCCGTGGATATGCTGGCTGATCCCCATACCCCAGAAGATCATCCCCGCTTTCGCGCCCGCGAAATCCCGCGCAACCGCGCGCAATGTGTCCGCGTCAATGCCGCAGATCGGGGCCATTTTCTCGGGCGCATACTCGGCCAGATGGGCGCGCATCGCGTCCCAATTCTCGGTCATGGCCTGAATATACTGGGTGTCGAACAGCCCTTCTTCCACAATCACATGCATGATTGCATTCAGCATGGACACATCCGCGCCGGGCTTGAATTGCAGCATATGGGTCGCAAAGCGCTTCAGCGCCTGCCCACGCGGGTCCATCACGATCAGCTTGCCGCCGCGTTTGGTGAATTGCTTGAAATAGGTCGCGGCAACAGGATGGTTTTCAATCGGATTGGCCCCGATTACAATCGCCACATCCGCGTTCTCAATCTCGTTGAACGTGGCCGTCACAGCCCCAGACCCGACATTCTCCATCAGCGCCGCGACGGAGGACGCATGGCACAGCCGCGTGCAATGGTCGACATTGTTATGACCGAAACCTTCGCGGATCAGGCGCTGGAACAGATAGGCTTCCTCATTCGAGCATTTCGCGCTGCCAAAGCCCGCAACCGCCTTGCCGCCATGCGCATCGCGCAACCCCCCAAGCCCCTTGGCAGCAGCGTCAAGCGCCTCCTCCCAGGTCGCCTCGCGGAACACTTCGCCCCAATTGCCGGGGTCCACATTCAAGCCTTTTGGTGCGCTTTCGCGCCGGATCAGCGGCACGCCCAACCGGTGCGGGTGATGAATATAGTCAAAGCCAAAGCGCCCCTTGACGCAAAGCCGCCCTTCATTGGCTGGCCCATTGATCCCGTCGACCGCGATCACCTTGTCATCCTTGACCTTCAGGCTGACCTGACACCCCACCCCGCAAAACGGGCAGACCGAGGCCACTTCGCGGTCGAAATCGCGACTATCGCCCTGTTGAGCAACATCCATAACGCTCGCAGGCATCAAGGCCCCGGTCGGGCATGCCTGCACACATTCGCCGCAGGCCACGCAAGAGCTTTCACCCATCGGGTCGTCGAAATCAAAGACTGGATAGGCGTCATGCCCGCGCCCGGCCATGCCGATCACATCATTCACCTGCACCTCGCGGCAGGCCCGCACGCAAAGACCACATTGGATACAGGCATCCAGATTGACCCGCATCGCCACATGGCTGTCATCAAGAAGCGGGATGCGCTCGGCTTCCAGCGTCGGGTAGCGGCTCTCGGTCACACCATTGGCCTCGGCCATGTCCCACAGATGGCTTGAGCGGTCATGCGCCGCCGCGCGCTCGGCCTGGTCGGCCAGCAGCAACTCGATCACCGCCTTGCGCGCGGTCTTGGCGCGATTGGTGTCGGTATGGACGACCATCCCTTCTGCGGGTTCGCGGATGCAGGACGCTGCCAGATTGCGCTCGCCCTCGATCTCGACCATACAGGCGCGACAATTCCCGTCGGGGCGGTAGCCGGGAGCGGGCTTGTGGCACAGATGCGGGATCACCAGCCCGCGCCCATGGGCGACTTCCCAGATCGTCTGGCCGGGCGTGGCAGTGACTTCGCGACCGTCAAGCGTGAATGTGACCATGGCTCAGATCTCCTGCGGGAAATGTTTCATGACCAGACGGATCGGGTTCGGCGCGGCCTGCCCCAGCCCGCAGATCGAGGCATCCTGCATCACAGTGCATAGCTCCTCCAGCAGCGGCTGGTTCCAGCGGTCCGCCTGCATCAGCTTCACCGCCTTTTCACATCCCGCGCGGCAAGGGGTGCATTGGCCGCAGGATTCATCCTCGAAAAACTTCAGCATGTTCAGCGCAGCATCGCGCGCGCTGTCGTGATCCGACAGCACCACCACGGCGGCCGATCCGATGAAACTGCCATGCGGCTGCAGCGTGTCGAAATCGAGCGGGATGTCATCCATGCTGGCAGGCAACAGGCCTGAAGATGGCCCGCCCGGCTGGTAGGCCTTGAACACATGCCCCGCTGCCATCCCGCCCGCCGCTGCAATCACATCGCGGATCGTGGACCCAGCTGGCAACAGATAGACACCTGGTCTTGCCACGCGACCAGAGACGGAAAAAGATCGCAGGCCTTTGCGGCCATTATGTTCGATATCTGACAGAATCTGCGGGCCTTCCCGGCAGATCCGCGCCACCCAATGCAGGGTTTCCACATTATGCACCAGCGTTGGCTGCCCAAAGAGCCCGACCTGCGCAACATAAGGCGGGCGATGACGCGGCAAGCCGCGCTTGCCTTCGATCGACTCAATCATCGCCGATTCCTCACCGCAGATATAGGCGCCCGCGCCGCGGCGCAGCTCGATATCGCCTGTCTCGACGATCCCCGCCTTTTGCAATGCTGCGATCTCGCGGCGCAAAATCTCCAGCACGGCCGGATATTCGTCGCGAATGTAGATATAGCAGCGCGCGGCCTCGACTGCCCAAGCGGCGATCAGCATCCCCTCGAGCATCAGATGCGGTTGGCGCTCCAAATAGAAGCGGTCCTTGAAGGTACCCGGCTCGCCCTCATCCCCGTTCACTGCCAGATAGCGCGGCCCCGGATTCGACCGCACAAAACCCCATTTCCTACCCGACGGGAACCCGGCCCCGCCCAGCCCCCGCAGACCAGATGCCAGCAGTTTCTCTTGCACTGCCTGCCAATCCCCGTCTGCGCGCAACTCGGTCAGCGCAGTATAGCCACCTTCGGCGCGATAAGCGTCAAAGGCCTGATACTCCGGCAGATGCGCATATGTCTTTCCAGCCGCAATCGCTTCTGCGACCTTTTCGGGCGTGGCATGGTCGATATGATTATGGCCCAGTTCAAGCACTGGCGCTGTATCACAGCGCCCCATGCAAGGCGCGCGCAGCACACGCACCTGCGCCGGTTCCATGCCCGAAGACAGCGCGTCATACAGCGCCTCTGACCCCGCCAACTCGCATGACAGCGAGTCACATACCCGGATCGTCAGCGCAGGCGGCGGTGTCTCGTCTTCCTTGACCAGATCGAAATGCGCGTAGAAGGACGCAACTTCCCATATCTCTGCCATCGACAGGCGCATCTCTTCCGCCAAAGCCCGCAGATGCCGCGCCGAGAGATGGCCGTAAGCGTCCTGTAGCAGATGCAGGAATTCGATCAGCATATCGCGCCGACGAGGACGATCCTTCAGCAGCGCCTGCACTTCTGAAAGCGCGTCATCCTCATATTGCCGCCCCTTGGGTGTGCGCCGCCCCTTGCCGCGTCCGGATTTCCAAACGCCTTTCCCCGCAGCCTGATCCAGAGCCATACTCATACCCCTCTTGGTCAAGCCCTAGCTTTGGCAAAGCGCGCGCATGGCATCAATATCGAAAATCCGTTCCTTGATTGACAGTATCTATCATTTTCTTGCTGAAAATACTCGCGGGGGTGAAACCAGACCCGTCAGGGGCTGGTGAGGGGGCGGCAGCCCCCTGTTGCACCTTTCAAAAGGGCACTGGCGCCGAAATCGTCAGCCCCTTGCCGCCATCGGGGTGGCGCAGGCGCAGGCCCTGAGCATGCAGCATCAGCCGCGGATGCTCCAGCGCGGCACCCGTGGCATAGAGCGGATCACCCAGGATGGGATGGCCCATCGCCAGCATATGCACCCGCAACTGGTGGCTGCGTCCAGTCACGGGCATCAGCCGCAAGCGTGATCCCATGTTTTCATGCCGGATCAGCGCCCAGTCCGTTTGCGCAGGCCGCCCGGTGTCACGACACACCATCTGACGCGGACGGTTGGGCCAATCGACGGTCAGCGGCAGATCTACCCGGCCACTGCGCGCCGCGACCTGCCCGGCCACACGCGCAATATAGTGCTTCCGCGTCTGACGTTTCTCGAATTGCAGCCCAAGATGGCGCTGCGCATGCGCACTGCGCGCAAAAACCATCACGCCCGACGTGTCCAGATCAAGCCGATGCACCAACAGAATTTCCGGAAACACAGCCCGCAGCCGCGCGATCATGCAATCGGCCATGTGATCGCCCCTGCCCGGCACTGACAGCAGACCAGAAGGCTTGTCCACAAAGACAAGTTCATGATCTTCATACAGAATCACCGGATCGCCATCTGGCGGAGAATAGACAAAATCTGTCAACTGATCTTCCGATCCGATATCCGCGATGGGCTACAGAGGCCGCTGCACCTGCTGCACTTTCGCATAGATTTCAGGGTCATCATGATGCAACTCATAGCTCTGCACGCCTGCAATCTGGGCGAAATCGCGCATCAGAACTTGCGGAAAAAACGTCCCCTTTATGCTGCCCAAACCCGGCAGATCCCGAAGCAATCTTGACGTGACCGCAGCGCAGCGTGCTGGCGGGACCGGTCCGGCCTGCAGCGCCAATAGTTTTGCCTGTTCTGCGACTTCCGGCGCGACAACAAGACGTTGCACAACGGCGTAATGCGATGGGCGCACATGGCTGAGATAGAAGGACGCAACAGCGTCCGGTCGCATGCCAAAATGCACATCATTGCGTTCCGGGATCTGCGGGAGCTGCCAGCTTCCGGCCGGGTCGAACAGGATGCGCTCGGACCCATTGATGAAAAGCGCCGTGTGATCGCCGCGGTTCGTACCATAATTCATGATGGTGACCAAGGTCAACTCGGCGGCACCGCCATGTTGATAGCGCGCCACCGCAATCGCCTCATCGCTTGCCCAGATCTTTTGGCCACAGGCCGACAGGACCAACACCATGGCCAGCATGAGCACAGCAAAAAACCGCGCAGCATGGCGGTCATAGAACAGTCGTGTCATGCAAAGGGCCTTGTCGAGTTCTCAGAACGTCAGGCGTTGACGAGCGCGAGGAAAATGAGGACCCCGATGCTGATCGCTGCGCCCCAGATCGTCAGACGGATAAACCCTGCGAAGGTTTTTTCCTGTTCGCGGATATCCATCGACCCATGCTTGTGCTCTGCCATTCTCACTTCTCCTGAATGCAGTGGTATACCTGTCAGATATCCGAAGTTTCGCGGCCTGTCACCCCTGCCTGACTGGCTTTGCAGGCTTGCCAAACCCAGGTACCATCATCGCCTGTGCTGCGCAGCGCCTGCCCTTGTGCAACAAGGTGGTTCAGATGCGCGACCGCCTCGACCAAGGCAAGCCCATATGTGTCGTCGCTGACCTCTCGTTTGAACAATGGCGCGAAACACTCAGAGGCGCGTCGGGGAACTGCGAGATGGTCATGCAGCCGCCGCAAGGCACCGCGGTGATTGTCGATCTTCTGGCGCAATCGTAGCGGCAGACCCGTGAATGGCAGCTTGTGACCGGGCAGAACCAGATGGTCCGGGCGCGCGATGTCCTGAAAGCGCGCGCAGCTGATCAGCCATTCTGCGACAGGATCGGCGTCGGGCTCGGTGGCATAAACCCCAAGATTGGGCGATATTCCCGGCAAAAGCTGATCAGCGCCCAGAACCAACGGGCAATCGCGACTCCAGAGGGTCACTTGGTCTGGCGCATGCCCCTGCCCCAGTCGCACATCCCAATCGCGCCCTGCTGCATGGATCACCTGCCCGTCTTGCAGGCGCTGAAAGCCAAGCGGCAATGGCGCCACGACATCGCAGAAATTGAAGGGCCGGGTCGTGGCGCGGTTGGCCAGCATCGCCGCATCCATGCCGGCCCTGCGCCAGAACGCGAGCGTCTCGGGCAAAGGCGTCTCTTGCACGTCCAGCACCAACATGCGGGCGAAAAGCCACACGGTCCGGCTGCTCCAGAGCTGCGCGCCCCCGGCCTGAAACCATCCCGCCAGCCCGATGTGATCAGGGTGATGGTGACTGACGATCACACGTTCGACAGGCTTGCCCCGCAATGGTCCGGCGAGCAATTTCACCCAGATGCCGCGATTGCGCCGCGTGTCCAGACCTGTATCAAAGACTGTCCAGTGATCCCCCTCATCGAGCACATAGACATTGACGTGATCCAGTGCCATAGGAAGCGGCAGCCGCGCCCAGAAGACCCCTTCTGCAACTTCAGTGACACAGCCCTCATCCGGGGGGGCGTCGAAAGGGGAACGAATCCCGATCAGGTCATCTTTCATGTGTGATCTGTCATCTGTCAGGCCGCCAAATCCTCGTTCGAGAGCGAATATAGCGCCTCTGAGCCAGCCCGCAAGGCTGCAAGACAGGCCACATGGTCAGGCAGGATGCGATGGATGAAAACTTCGGCCAACGCGTGACGCGCCCTGCCCTCGCCCTGCGCGGCCTTCAAATGATAATGCGCGCCCAGAACACGCGCAAAGGCGCGCAGATAGGCTGTGCCGCCTGCAAAACGCTCGGTCAGATCTTGCGTGACCAGCCACTCGGTCGCCTCGCGCAGTGACTCTGCGGCCTGCCAGACAGGCTCGGCCAGATCGGGTCGCGTGGCGCGGGCCGCTTCGGCCCCGTCTTCGATTTCCTGCAGCAGCCGAAACGCAGCTTCGCCGCCATCCATCATCTTGCGGCCCACCAGATCCATGGCCTGGATCCCGTTCGTCCCCTCATAGATGGTCGCCACACGCACATCCCGCAGATATTGCGCGGCCCCGGTTTCCTCGATGAAGCCCATGCCCCCATGGATCTGCACGCCAATCCCGGCCAGTTCGACCCCGATATCAGTGCCATGCGCCTTGGTGATCGGGGTCAGCAGGGCCGCGCGGGCGGCCCAGTCCTCGGACCCAGTGGCCGTGGCCATGTCGATCGCCACAGCATTGGCCAGCGCAATCGCGCGGCAGGCAAAGATTTCGGCCTTCATCTGCGCAAGCATCCGGCGCACATCCGCATGCTCGACAATCGCACCATGACCCGTGATCGGGGTCTTGCCCTGTTTGCGTTGCATCGCATAGTCCAGCGCATGTTGATACGCAGCTTCGGCGACCCCGATTCCCTGCGCACCGACACCGACGCGGGCATTGTTCATCATGGTGAACATCGCCGCCATCCCCTTATGAGGCGCGCCCACCAGCCAACCCGCCGCGCGGTCATACTCCATCACCGCCGTGGGCGAACCATGCAGCCCCAGCTTGTGCTCGAGCGAGATCACCCGCACCCCGTTGCGCGCGCCCGGAGTGCCCTCTGCATCGGGAATGAATTTCGGCACCATGAAAAGCGAGACCCCCTGCGCGCCGGGGGCCGCATCAGGCAGGCGCGCAAGCACCAGATGGCAGACATTCTCGGTGAAATCGTGGTCCCCGTAGCTGATATATATTTTCTGCCCAGAGATCGCGTAGCTGCCATCAGGCATCGGCTCGGCCTTGGTGCGCAGCGCGCCCACATCACTGCCGGCCTGCGGTTCGGTCAGGTTCATGGTGCCAATCCATTCACCGGAAATCAGTTTCGGCAGATAGAGCGCCTTCAAATCGTCGCTGGCATGATGCTCCATCGCCTCGATCTGACCTTGCGCGAGCAGCGGCGCGATCTGCAGCGACAGGCAGGCCGAAGACATCATCTCGTTGACCACAGTGGCCAATGTCTGCGGCAGCCCCATGCCGCCATGCGCCGGATCTGCGGCAAGACCGATCCAGCCGCCCTCGGCAATCGCATGGAAGCCATCGGCGAATCCCGGTGGTGTGCGCACCACGCCATTTTCCAGCCGCGCCGGATGCGTATCGCCCACACGCTGCAAGGGCGCCATCACATCTTCGCACAGGCGCGCGGCTTCTGTGATGATGGCCTGCGTGGTCTCTGGTGTGGCCTCTGTGAAACGCTCTGTGGCCCGGACCTGATCGAACCCCACAATCTGGTCAAGCAGCAAGGCAATGTCACGGATGGGGGCGCGGTAGGGCATGGGCGGACTCCGTCAGGCAAGGGCAACGCTGGCTTGGCAAGCCCGGTGCAAGGGCCTAAACACAGCAGAGCGTCCCAGACCATAGCGGCTTCGGACAGAGTGCTGAACAAAAACGCGGCGTCACGACATGACCGATCTGCCCGAAATCCTGCCACCGACCGATGCAGGGATCGCCCGCGCGTCAAGTCTGCTCGCGCGTGGGAAGCTGGTCGCGATGCCCACCGAAACGGTCTATGGTCTGGCCGCAGATGCGCGCAATCCGCAGGCAGTCGCGCGGATTTTCGCGGCCAAGGGGCGGCCTGCGCATAACCCGCTGATCGTGCATCTGGCCTCGATCGACGCGGCCCGCGCACTGGCCGATCTGCCCGCACAGGCCGAAATCCTCGCCTGCGCTTTCTGGCCCGGTCCGCTGACCCTGGTCGCGCCTCTGCGCGCAGCTCACGGTCTTGCACCTGCGGTCAGTGCCGGGCTGCCCACAGTGGCGTTGCGCCTGCCTGCGCATCCCATCGCGCGCGCGTTGCTGGCCGCGTTCGGGGGGCCAGTCGCGGCCCCATCCGCCAATCCCTCGGGCCGGATCAGCCCCACCACGTCCGCGCATGTCGTGGCCGGGCTTGGCGCGCAAGTGGCCGCGATCCTGGATGGCGGGGCCTGCGCGGTGGGGCTGGAATCGACCATCATCGGCTTTGACGGACCGCGCGCCGTGCTGTTGCGCGAAGGCGGGATCAGCCGCGAGGCGTTGGAGGCGGCGCTCGGTGCACTCCTGTCCAATGACACTAACGGCAAGGTCACCGCTCCCGGCCAGCTTGCCGCGCATTATGCCCCCCGTGCGCAGGTTCGGTTGAACGTGACGCAGCCCGCGCCCGAGGAAGTCTGGATCGGCTTCGGCCCCGACTGCCCTGGTGCCGCCCTGACGCTTTCACCCACTGGCGATCTGGCCGAAGCCGCCACCCGATTGTTCGCCGTCCTCCATCAGGCCGACGCGATGGGCCGCCCGATTGCGGTCGCGCCTGTGCCAGTGCAAGGGTTGGGGGCGGCGATCAATGACCGGTTGAAACGGGCAGCCGCCGCGCGCGAGTGACCGGGATCTCAGTCAATGCACTCTGGTGTGATCCCGATGGCGAGCACTGGACATCCGCCATTGCGCCCAGCATCCAGCCGATAGAGCAGCTTGCCCATCCATGTGGTCGAGGCGCCGAATTTCTTGTAAACATCCTCGCGCCCTTCGGTCCCGTCCTTGTTCAGGACTTTGCCCAGCGAGCGGAAAAACGCATTATCCAGCGATGAACCGCGCGTCAGGATGATGCCCACATCTATCGCGCCCGCCTCGTAAAACGCAGAAAACGCATAGAGGTCGCGATCATAGGTCTGATCCTTGCTGTTCCATTCCAGATCCAGCGCCACCTTGCAATTCACGAAATCAATCCTGTGGCCATCGAGAAACCCTTCGCGAACATACTGCCGAAAGACGCCAGAACCCTTCGCGTGCAGCAGCTTCACATGCAGATCAGCCGATATCCGTGCCTCGACCCAATCTTCCGGAAAGAGCGCATCGACATATTGCGCAATCGGGCCTTTGCTTCCTCCCGGCGTCCGGATCTGTTCGCGTGTGATCCGGAACTCGGACAACACTTTCAATACAGTCTGGAACTGTTCCGGAAAGCTGCTGGCCAGCACACCCGCAGCATTGCGGTAGGAAAAAATCTCGAACTTCTGCAACACATCATCTGGAAAATAGTGTCGGAATGCAGCATCGGGGTCTGCTATTTTCCCGTTTGAAATATCAGTGTCGGTCTGTTCCAAGCTTATTCTGCCGCCAAAGTGGAATTATACTTGTAGGTCTGCCAAGTGGGCTTGTAATCATCCTCGGCCTGATTGCCCCAGACCGTCCAGCCCTCGCGCTTGCCCCGGCCAAACAACTCCAGATAGGGCCCTGCCGAACAGGCTTCGATGATTCCGTACTGTTCATCCGGCTTGCGGGAATGTTCGCGTTTGCGGGTGGCGAACAGATTGACCTGTGTGCGTCCCGGCGGCAGAGTGCGCGCATTCTTGCCCCTGACCCCGAAGAGGATGATCTCGGTCACATTGCGGAAATAGAAGCCCACGCCGCGCCCGTCCGAGCCGCCATCCTTGCGCACCTTATGCCAGATGATGTTACTTTTGTAATTAAAGCCCCAAGCTTCAAGCACTTTCAACCCATCCGGCAGCAGGGCATTGGGCACCCAAAGATAACAATGCGCCGTATCCGCCATATGCTCGGCGACAGGCAGCGCGCAAATGTCGTCCAGATCCATCGTCGGATAGCGCGACAGTCGCTTGTGTTCGGGTGCGACCTTGCCAGTGCGGTTGGTAAAGCGCCATGGCGGATCGGCCATGACTGTTCCAAACCTGTCCCCTTGCAGGAAACCGCGCAGATCGTCCGAAGGGCTTTGTGTCATCGATTATCCTCGGTTTTATCTGTCAGAACACAATAAGAACAAAAATTCAACAACACATTAACCCCTCACACATCCACATCCTCCACAAACCGCGCATTCTCGCTGATATACTGAAAGCGCAATTCCGGCTTCTTGCCCATCAGCCGCTCGACCAGATCCCCTGTCTCGCCGGGAATGTCATCATCGACCGAAACCCGGATCAGCCGACGCGAGGCGGGGTCCATCGTGGTTTCCTTCAGATCCTTCGCATCCATCTCGCCCAGACCCTTGAAACGCGACACATCCACCTTGCCCTTGCCGCCGAACCCCTCGGCCAGCAGGCGCTCTTTCTCGGCCTCGTCCAGCGCATAGACGCGCTTGGCGCCTTGCGTCAGCCGGAAGAGCGGCGGACAGGCCAGATACAGGTGGCCCGCGTCGATCATGGGCCGCATCTGGGTGTAGAAGAAGGTCATCAACAGGGCTGCGATATGCGCGCCATCCACATCGGCATCGGTCATGATGATGATCTTGTCATAGCGCAGATCATCGAGGCGGAATTTCGTCCCCAGCCCCACGCCCATCGCCTGACACAGATCGCTGATCTCGGCATTGGTGCCCAGCTTCGACGAGGCCGCGCCCAGCACGTTCAGGATCTTACCCCGCAAGGGCAACAGCGCCTGATTGCGCCGGTCGCGCGCCATCTTGGCGCTGCCGCCTGCCGAGTCGCCCTCGACGATGAACAGTTCTGTCCCGTCGCGGGTTGTGGCCGAGCAATCCACCAGCTTGCCCGGCAGGCGCAGTTTCTTGGTCGCGGTCTTGCGGCTGGTCTCTTTCTCCTGCTTGCGCCGCAGCCGTTCTTCCGCGCGCAACACCAGAAAATCGAGGATCGCGCCTGCCGCTTTCGGGTCCGCTGCCAGCCAGTTGTCGAAATGGTCGCGCACTGCCCCTTCGACCATGCGCGCGGCTTCCGTGGTGGCCAGACGGTCCTTGGTCTGGCCCACGAATTCCGGCTCGCGGATGAAACAAGACACCAGCGCGCAACCACCCGTCGTCATATCCTCGCGCGTGATCTGCGCGGCTTTCTTGTTACTGGCGAGTTCACCGTAAGCGCGGATGCCCTTCAGGATCGCGGCCCAGAAGCCTTGCTCATGCGTGCCGCCTTCGGGCGTGGGCACAGTGTTACAGTAGCTTTGCACGAAGCCGTCGCGTACCGGCGTCCAGTTTACCGCCCATTCGACCGATCCGGGCTGGCCGAATTTCTCCTGAAACTGGACTTTGCCCGCGAAGGGCTTGTCGGAATAGGTCACGCTGCCTGTAAGCTGTTCACCCAGATAATCGGCAAGGCCACCGGGGAAGTGGAACGTGGCTTCCATGGGCGTGTCGCCATCGGGGATCGCGGATTTCCAGCGGATCTCGACGCCAGAGAACAGATAGGCTTTCGACCGCACCATTTTCAGAAGCCGCGCGGGGCGGAATTTCAGCGCGCCGAAGATCTCGGCATCCGGGTGGAAAGTGACAGTCGTGCCGCGCCGGTTGGGCGCGGGGCCGACCTTCGCCACCGGCCCTTGCGGGATGCCGCGCGAAAATTCCTGCGCAAAAAGCTCGCGATTGCGCGCCACTTCCACCCGCATTTGATCGGATAGCGCGTTCACGACCGAGGCCCCGACCCCGTGCAACCCGCCGCTCGTCTGATAGGCTTTCCCCGAGAACTTGCCGCCTGCGTGGAGCGTGCAGAGGATCACTTCGAGCGCGGATTTCCCCGGAAACTTCGGATGCTGGTCAATCGGGATGCCGCGCCCGTTGTCGCGGATCGTCACCGAATGATCAGAA
Source organism: Natronohydrobacter sp. (assembly GCA_007123015.1). Classification (GTDB taxonomy): domain Bacteria; phylum Pseudomonadota; class Alphaproteobacteria; order Rhodobacterales; family Rhodobacteraceae; genus Roseinatronobacter. Next base: position 18,930 of record SKSL01000161.1, read on the forward strand.
TGCAACTCGACCTCGATGCGGTTCGCATGTCCCGCCACCGCTTCGTCCATCGAGTTGTCCAGCACTTCCGCGACCAGATGATGCAGCGCGCGTTCATCGGTGCCGCCGATATACATGCCGGGGCGTTTGCGGACCGGCTCCAGCCCCTCCAGCACCTCGATGGAGGACGCATCATAGCTCTCAGATTGGCTCAACAGGTCACTCATGGGGCGCTGCTCGATTCTTCTGGCGGAAACACGCTACCAATAGACCACTCAAGCGCAAAAGCCGCAAGGTTTAGACCCTGCGGCTTTCGCTCTTAGTCTGTCTGCGGCGTTACAGCAACGTCCAGAGATGGAAGATCAGCCCCATCGCGAAGGCCCCGCCAAGAGAGATCGCAATATAGAGCGCGAAAACCCGGAACTTGACCAGCGCCCAGACCGCAATCGCAGCGGGCAGCGAGGTGACACCGCCCGCGATCAGAAACGCCATGCCAGCCCCCGCCTGCATCCCCTGATCCATCAGCGTGCCGATCAGGGGCAGCGCGGCATAGCCGTTGAAATAGGCGGGCACTCCGACCAGCGTGGCGATGACAATCGGCAGCACGCCATTTCCGCCCAGCGTCTGCGTGACCAGTTCGGCGGGCACATAGGCCAGCATCAGGCTTTCCAGCAGGAACGCGAGCGACATCCATTTCAGTAGGAACAGGAAGGTCTTGGTGGCCTCTGTGCGGAATTTGGTCACCCGCGCAGGGTCATGCCAGAAGGCCCAGACCGGTGGCTTGGGATTGCGCACCTTCGCGCCCCCGCAGCCGCCATTGCCGATCCCTTCGCGCAGCGGATCGACCAGCGCGCCGCTTTTCATCA
>SKSL01000007.1 GCA_007123015.1 Natronohydrobacter sp.
ATCCGCCGGACAACCTGAAGAAACTCAGACAGAGATACCGATGCGCGCGCTTTCGCGCGGCGCGGTCAGGGACAGATTTCGCATGATGTCATTCGAGACCTACCGTCGGCAATGGACCGGCAATATTCGCGGCGACCTGCTCTCGGGGCTGGTGGTGGCCTTGGCGCTGATCCCGGAGGCGATTGCCTTTTCCATCATCGCGGGCGTGGACCCGAAAGTCGGGCTCTATGCGAGCTTCTCGATCGCCGTGATCACCGCGATTACCGGCGGGCGGCCTGCGATGATTTCGGCGGCGACTGCAGCAACGGCAGTGCTGATGGTGACGCTGGTGCGCGATCACGGGCTGCAATACCTGCTGGCCGCGACCGTGCTGGCAGGGCTGATCCAGATCGGGGCGGGTGTGCTGCGGCTGGGGTTCGTCATGCGCTACGTGTCGAAATCGGTCATGACCGGCTTCGTCAATGCCCTCGCCATCCTGATCTTTCTGGCGCAACTGCCCGAGCTGGACCCCCGCAACGTGACCGGCCTGACCTATCTGCTGGTCGCAGGCGGGCTGGCGATCATCTATCTGTTCCCGCGTGTGACGAAAGCTGTGCCCTCGCCGCTGGTCACGATCATCGTGCTGACGACGCTGGTCTGGGCGCTGGGGCTGGATGTGCGCACTGTGGGCGATATGGGCACGCTGCCTGATACATTGCCGGTCTTCCTGATCCCGCAAATCCCGCTGACGCTGGAGACACTGTTGATCATCCTGCCCTATTCGACTGCGATTGCGGTGGTGGGCTTGCTTGAAAGTCTGATGACGCAGAACATCGTCGATGACCTGACCGACACCACATCGAACCGCGATCAGGAATGTGTGGGGCAAGGGCTGGCCAATACTGCAACGGGCTTCATTGGCGGCATGGCAGGCTGCGCGATGATCGGGCAGTCGATCATCAACGTGAAATCCGGCGGGCGGGGGCGGCTGTCGTCCTTTGTTGCGGGGGTGTTTCTGCTGATCCTTGTGGTGGGTCTGGGCGATCTGGTCAGCATCATTCCCATGCCCGCGCTGGTGGCGATCATGATCATGGTGTCTGTCGGCACCTTCTCGTGGTCCTCGATTGCCAATCTGCGTTCGCATCCGCGTTCCAGTTCAGTGGTGATGCTCGCCACGGTGGCAACGGTCGTCTACACGCATAATCTGGCCATAGGTGTGCTGGTGGGTGTGCTCTTGTCCGGCATCTTCTTCGCCGCCAAGATCGCACAGCTTTTCCGTGTGACATCCGAGATCAGCCCCGACGGGCGCATCCGCACCTACCGGGTCGAAGGGCAGATGTTCTATGGCTCGGTCGAGGATTTCATGGCGGCCTTCGATTTCAAGGAAGCACCCGAGCGGGTGGTCATCGACGTGAGCCGCGCGCATATCTGGGACATTTCCTCGGTGCAGGCGCTGGACATGGCGGTGCTGAAATTCCGTCGCGACGGGGCCGAGGTCGAGATCATCGGCATGAATGACGCGTCCGAAACGCTGGTCGACCGCTTGGGCATCCATGACAAGCCCGGCGCGCTAGATAAGCTGAGCGCGCATTGAGGGGGAGCAGAAATGACTGACAAGATTATCGCGCTGGTGGATGGGTCGATCTATTCGGCCTCGGTTTGCGACCATGCCGCATGGATCGCGGGCCGCACAGGCTCGCCGGTCGAGTTGCTGCATGTTCTGGGTCGCCGCGAGGGTGCCGAGACGCAGGACCGGTCCGGTGCCATCGCCCTTGGCGCACGCACGGCGCTGCTGAATGAACTGGCAGCACTTGATGCGCAGCGCGCGAAGCTGATGATGGAGCGGGGCCGCGCCATTCTGGATGATGCGCGCGACAGGCTGGCGCAAGCGAATGTGTCCGGGGTCACGACCCGCCTGCGCAGCGGCGAGATTGTCGAATCGATGGCCGAAATCGAGGATCAGGCCCGCGTCATCGTGATCGGCAAGCGCGGCGAGGCGGCAGATTTCGCCACCGGACATCTGGGCTCGAATCTGGAACGGATCCTGCGCAGCGCGCACAAGCCGGTTCTCGTTGCCTCGCGCGCCTTTCGCCCGATCCAGAATGTGCTGGTCGCGTTCGATGGCGGCACGTCGGCGTTGAAAGCAGTGGATCACATCGCGCGCAGCCCGGTGTTTCAGGGGCTGACGGTCCATGTGGTCACTGTGGGCACGGCAAACACACAGGTGACACGGGGCCTGGAGAACGCACAGGCCACCCTTCGCGCCGCCGGCATCATTGCCGAAACATCCACCCTGCCCGGGCAGCCGGAAACTGCGCTGGCGCAGCTGGTCGAAAAGGCCGGTTTGAATATGCTGGTGATGGGGGCCTATGGCCATTCGCGCATACGCAGCCTGATCATCGGCTCGACCACCACCGCCATGATCCGCGCCTGCAAGGTGCCACTAGTTCTTTTCCGCTAGAGCATATCGCGTTCATTGGCATTCACGCCATACGCTCTGGCCTATTGCTTTCGCATGTCGAAAAGCTCCGAAGCGGCAACCACCTCCAAACGATATACTCTAAAGTCGTTCGTGATCAAGTCGACGCACGCGGCGCGGCCTTCCCGCGCCAGACGTCACTCGAAATCGTCCTGCGCCTCAACCCCCCAGAGATGCCGCTTTTCGGCCCAGCCACGCGCGCCATCCAGCTCCAGGCGGCACCACGCACCCTGACATTCGCGCAGGCGCGCCACCACACCACGCTCCAGCAGCGCGGTCTGCGGGGACTGGGTATCCGGGCGCTGGAACAACGGCGTCATATCGGTCTGCACGAAAGCCGTCCGCACCCCGGACAGCAAGGCGTAATGCATCCAGCCGCCTTTGCCCTCGATATCCTCGACCCGGCGCCAATGCTCGAATTCCGCGGTCACGCGTAAAGGCAAATCGCGCCGCCGATACACCCAGTCGATCCGGTGCGATGTGTCCGGGCCCCGACGGGCATTCGCCTCATTCGCCTTGAGCGAAACATAGCGCGGCAGCGGAAGATTGGTCACAGGGCCCCGCTCGACCGCCTGCGCAATCGCCTGACATGCCCCGAGCAGCACCACCAGGGCACTTGTCCAGAAGATCTGTCGTCTCATTTGCCTGCCTGTCCCGATTTTCCGGGCGTTCTTGAATTTTTGTTGCTCTTGCCTTTGACCCGATCCAGATCGACGCTTGTGGATCGGCGCGAGTGCTGGCAATTTGCAGCATAAGCGCGCAGTTGCAAAGAGGTGAGACACGATCATGCCGAATAAACGCCTGAGTGTTGTTGTCACGCGACGCCTGCCCGATGCTGTCGAGACGCGCATGTCGGAGCTTTTCGACGTGACTCTGCGCCAGACCGACGCGCCGATGACGCGCGAAGAACTGACAGATGCGATCCGACGCAGCGATGTGCTGGTTCCGACGATCACGGATCAGATCGATTCCAGCCTGTTGTCGCAGGCAGGTGACCAGTTGAAGCTGATCGCCAATTTTGGCGCAGGCGTGGACAATATTGATGTGCACACTGCCCGCCAGCGCGGGATTCTGGTGTCGAACACCCCCGGTGTCCTGACCGAAGATACGGCCGACATGACCCTAGCGCTGCTGCTGGCCGTCACCCGCAAGATCCCGCAGGGGCTGGCCGAAATGCAGGCGGATCACTGGCGCGGCTGGTCGCCCATGGCGCATCTGGGCAGCCGGATCGGCGGCAAGCGGCTGGGGATCCTGGGCATGGGCCGCATTGGTCAGGCCGTGGCGCGGCGCGCGCAGGCTTTCGGGATGCAGGTGCATTACCATAACCGCAGGCGCCTGCGCCCAGAGGTCGAAGAGGTGCTTGATGCGACCTATTGGGAAAGTCTGGATCAGATGATCGCGCGGATGGATGTGATTTCCGTCAATTGCCCGCATACGCCATCGACCTTTCACCTGCTCAATGCCCGCCGGTTAAAACTTCTGAAACCCAGCGCTGTCATTGTGAACACCTCACGCGGCGAGGTGATCGACGAGAATGCCTTGACGCGGGGCCTGCGCGCGGGCGAGATCGCGGGCGCAGGGCTAGATGTGTTCGAGCATGGTCATTCGATCAACCCGCGCTTGCGTGAATTGCCCAATGTGGTGCTGCTACCGCATATGGGCTCGGCCACGCTGGAAGGGCGCGTCGAAATGGGCGAGAAGGTGATCGTGAATATCAAGACCTTCGCGGATGGGCACAGGCCCCCTGATCAGGTGATCCCTGCGATGCTGTGACCTAAGCAAGCGGAAGGATTGAAATCTGGTTACCCCGATCTGGCAGATTTGAGTGGACATCAGATAAATGGGATTACATCGCGCTTTAATTGGCTCAACGGAGAGGATGGTGGGAAAGAATGGAAGACTATCTCGATAAGCTTCGCAAGATCGTGACAAGTGACAGCGCGCCGCGCGTCTTTCTAATGGGCAGCGCGGCCATCCTGGCGATAGTGGTGATCAGCGATCTGGCAGGCGCGCGTGACCGGGCCCCGGACGTGCGCGAAACCCTGCGCACTGTGCAGGCCGAACGCGAGGGCGCGCCGACTGTGCCGTCGATCGCCTCTGTCCCGCGTGATCTGGCCAGCGAAGCCGTGCTGGCGGCCCGCGCGTTCGACGCCCCCGAGGAGGTCGTGATCGACGAAGAGCCTGCCGAAGACGCGGCGGTCGAAGAGGTCGCTGAAGCAGAAATGACGGAAGATGTGGTCGAAGAGGTCGCCGAGGCCGAGGTGACCGAAGACGCAGCTGAGGAGGTCGCCGAGGCCGAAGTGGCAGAAGACGCCGTTGAAGAGGTCGCCGAGGCCGAGGTGACAGAGGAAGTCGCCGAAGCCGAAGCGACGGAAGACGCCGCTGAAGCGGAAGTCGTTGAGGCAGAGACAACAGAAGACGCGACTGAAGAGATGGCAGAAGCCGAAGCCGCTCAGGACGCCACCGAAGACATGGCTGAAGCCGAACCTGTCGAAGAGGCCGCGGAAGAGATGGCCGCAGCCTCTGCTGACATGGGCGATCTCAGCCTGCTTGCCAGCGCCAATGTCGAGGATGGCCAGCGCGTCTGGCGTCAATGCGCGGCCTGCCATGTTTACGATGCCGAGCAGAATCGCGGTGGCCCGCATCTGGTCAATATTGTCGGGCGCGAGATTGGCGCAGCGGAAGGCTGGCGCTATTCGCGGTCGCTGTCCGAACATGGCGGGGTCTGGACTGTCGAAAGCCTGCTCGCCTGGCTGGAAAACCCCGATGCCTACATTCCCGGCAACCAGATGGCGTTTCGCGGGCTGCGCAACGAACAGGATCGGATCAATGTTCTGGGCTTCCTGAACGACCACCGCACGGATTGAGCGCCTAGGCGCCATGTCAGACTACGCCCGCGCCCGGTCAGTTTTGACCGGGCGCTTTTTCATCTTACGTCCTACTCTATTCAGAAGCCCTGCGGAGAAACGCCCATGATCCTGAACCGCCGCGCCTTGATCCTCGGAGCGCTTGCACTGGGCGGATGCGCGCGCGTGCCCCCCTCGCCGCCCCGAGGCAGCAAACCCATTCGTCTGGACACCGCCTTTCAGGGCCGCCATGTTGGGACAGGCGTGTTTCGGGTCACATTGACGGGCAGCGAGCGGCACTTCCGCGCAGATCTTGACGGGCGCGTGCAAGGTGACCGGCTGACAGTGGTCGAGGATTTCTTTTATGATGATGATGAAGAAATCCGCCTGACATGGGTGTTCGACCGTGCCGGTCAGGATCGCTGGACCGGGCAGCGTGAAGATACTGTGGGTCTGGCCGAAGTGCGCGAATTGGGCCGTGAGATCCGCTTGTCCTATACGGCCGATTTTGCATCCGAGGGCGCGGTCACGCGGCTGGGCTTCGAGGATGTATTGTATTACGCCCCCGATGGTCGCCTGATCAATGATGCGATTGTCAGCCGCTGGGGCCTGCCCGTGGGCACTGTGCGCTTCGAGATGCAGCGCATCAGCGCTTAGAGAAGTTCACGAAAAAGCTGAGCGCTTCGGGAGCAGCTAGGAGTGCGGCAACGCGCGGAGTCAAGGCCGAAGGCCGCCGCGCATCGTCATGCCGAAGGCATGCGTCCCGCATGACGCCCTGCCCCGGCACGGCGATTTGGCTGCCACCAGCGCATAGCCTGAATGTCAGAGGAACCTTGCCACCATAAACAAGACCTCTGCATAACCTGATTTGCGTGACGAAATGAGGGCAGCGCCTGCCTGGGTAGGCGCTTTGGCGTAAGGGTGCCAATTGCGAGTCGATTGAATAAT
>SKSL01000231.1 GCA_007123015.1 Natronohydrobacter sp.
ACATTTTCTCGTTCTCGGCCTGCAGGGCAGCGATCATCGCCTTCAGGGCGACGGGGTCATCGGGCATATCCACAGGCGTTCGCGACATGCCCGTTTATAGCAGGCCCCACCGCGAGGTTCCATAAAAATAAGGGATTCCAGTGCGATGTATCATCCGACGCGCGCCGGTGGCGCACCCCAGTCAGGGCGACGCCAGTCGATCCCCTCCCACAGCATCGCCAATTGCGCCGAGGTCAGCCGCGCCACGCCGTCACCGGCCGATGGCCATGGAAACCGGCCCCGCTCGAGAACCTTGTAGTAGAGGCAGAACCCCTGGCCGTCCCAGTAGAGCAGCTTCACCCGGTCGCCCTTGCGGCCGCGGAATGCGAACACCGCCCCGCCCGTCGGCTTCTGCCGCAGCTGCTCCTGCGCCAGCGCCGCGAGGCCCGTGATCCCCTTGCGCATATCCGTCACACCACAGGCCAGATAGACCCGAACCCCGGTCCCCGGGCCGATCATGCCGTCTCCAGAAGCCGCACCAGCCGTGAGAGCGCGGCATTATCGATCCTGTCTGAACATCGAAGCTCCCGGCCATTGCGCAGCGCGATCGTGATCTGCGGCATCTCGCTGTCACAGGGACGCGCCGTGGGCGCACACTGCTGCGCCGTCTCCATCTCAACCGGGAGGAATACCGGAGCGTCCGCCACAGGCCACAGCCCCTTGCGCCTCATCTCCCGACGCCACTGGTAGATATGCTGGCGCGTCACGTCATGCCGCCGCGCGACATCCGCCACCGTCCAGCCGTTCTCCCCAACCTCGCTCAGGATCGTCAGCTTCGCCTCGTCCGTCCAGCGACGCCGACGCTCGACACCCAGCACAACCCCATCTCGCATGATAGCCTCCATCGCATAAGACGTCGGTAACGACGTCAGTAACGACGTAAACTACGCCAACCACCTCACCCCGGGCAGGCGGCCGAAACCGGGCGGTTACATCGCGTCGATCCGTGTCACCGCCTCCAGAGCGACCGGTGAGATATCATGGGCGGGCTTGTTCTTGCGCAGCGAGCCATTGCAGGCGCCATTGGTTCGAGCCCAATGGCGAGCGCCCGCGATATCGGCTAACTCGAAGAATTCACGCCGTGCGCGGCTCCAGCACTGCGATAGTGTGTCGCCACTGGTTCAAGCCCACTGGCGCATGCGCTGCGTGCAGGCCCGGGGCTGCGGTCGGCCAGATAGAGATCGTCAGAGCCGCTATAGGCATCGGCCTGCAGAACACCACATTACACGACACTGGCGTGATCTGTTGATTCTGGGGGTGGAAACGACCGGCGAGATGGATTCTGAACACGGACTGTTTCCCTGCAAGGAGTTCGACCGCGAAAAGGCCCCGACGAGTTGCGCCGTCGAATTCGAATAGGCGGCTTCTCCCCATCTCAGGCAAGAGATACGCCACCAGAAAACGCTTCCGGACGCGAGTCACGTAGTGTGCTACCTGCCGCAAGGTAAAATCTAGCCTATTGTTTTCGCATGCCAAAAAGTTCGGAACCGCGAACCACTTCCGAGCAACATACTAATAGATATAGCGTATCTGATCCCCCCAGAAACGCTCTATTCGCTTGAGTGTCCGCGCAACACTATCCAATGTCGCGAAATCCAGGACGCCGTCTTTCTGAAGGGCATGCGCATGCCGCTCAAACATCGCCGCGACATGATCCCGGACCTCCCTGCCTTCATCTGTCAATCGAACACGCACAGCCCGCCGGTCAAGCGCGCAGCGCTTGTGGTGGACATAGCCTAATTCCACCAATTTCTTGAGATTATACGACACATTCGACCCTTGGTAATAGCCGCGCGATTTCAACTCGCCAGCTGTGACCTCATGATCGGCTATGTTGAACAGTAGCAAAGCCTGAACCGGGTTGATTTCGACCAGCCCGAGCCGCTCGAATTCGTCCTTGATCAGATCAAGCATCAGCCTGTGCAAGCGCTCGAGTCGTGCGAGATTGTCAAGATAACGCGCCAAAAACTCACCGCGCAAAGGCAGACCAAAATCCTGTTGCACTGACACCGAGCACTCCGATACATGCGACGTTTTCCGTGACCATGATGCCTAAAGACAAAGAACAGGTTAAGATTACTGCTTTATCTGGAGCGGTTTAATCCCGACGCATCTGCGATCTGCGTCAGCATCGGGATAAGTTCTGCGGGCGCGGGCTGCGCACCCGTCACCCACAGATACAGATCCTGATCATTCTCATTCAAAAGGTCTTCGTAAGCGTCAAGCTGCGCGGCACTGAATTGCGACAAAGCCTGATCCGCATAGGGACCAAGGATCAGATCCATCTCTTTCATGCCACGGCGCCATGAGCGCATGCGAAGCTTCTTCAAACGGGCCTCTGTTTCGGACACTGTCATGGTCAGAATGTCTCTTGCAGGATGACACGCAGGGATTTTTCGGTCTTGCCCATGCGGGTTGCCAACTCGGTCATCTGTTGACGCATTTTCTGCAAATCGCGCAACATCGCTTGGGCATCCGCTTCCATTTCCTGCATGGAGGCAGGCTCTGTGACCCCTTCCCCCTCGCCGGTCAAGAGCCATCGGATAGAGACACTCAGCAGACCGGCCACCATCTGCAACTTGTTCGCTCTTGGCTCGGAGGTGTCATTCTCCCAAGCCTCGACAGTCTTCAGTTTGACGCCAAGGCGCCGGGCAAGCTCGGATGTGCTGAGCCCCTGTGCCTCGCGCGCGGCTGTGATCCGGTCCCCCAAAGTCGCGTGATCGCCCGAATACCAGTCCCGGGTCTGTGCTGTTTCCGTCATCTCATCTCCTTTCAGCATTTGATTGTGCTTGAACGGGTGTAGCCCCCACCATAAGAACAACGCGCCCGAGATACAAACTGGAGTTCTCCTGATGGCTTTCCTCTCCGATACCCTCGCCCGCGTGAAACCTTCGCCGACAATTGCCGTGACGACCAAGGCCGCCGAGTTGAAAGCCGCGGGACAGGATGTCATCGGCCTGGGTGCGGGCGAGCCTGACTTTGACACGCCTGCCAATATCAAGGACGCGGCAAAAGCGGCGATTGATGCGGGAAAAACGAAATACACAGCAGTCGATGGGATACCAGAGCTGAAAAAAGCCATCTGCGCGAAGTTCAAGCGCGATAATGGGCTGGACTACCAGCCTGCACAGGTCACTGTCGGTACAGGCGGCAAGCAGATCCTGTACAATGCGCTGATGGCCACGCTGAACCCCGGCGATGAGGTCGTCATCCCTGCGCCCTACTGGGTCAGCTATCCCGATATGGTGCTGCTGGCCGGGGGCGAGCCGGTGATTGCAGAAGCCACCGCCGAGACAGCTTACAAGCTGACGCCCGAAGCACTTGAGGCCGCGATCACCCCCAGGACGAAGTGGCTGATTTTCAACTCGCCGTCGAACCCGACCGGTGCCGGATATACGGCAGCGGAATTGAAGGGGCTGACCGATGTGCTGCTGCGCCATCCGCATGTCTGGGTGATGTCGGATGATATGTATGAACATCTGGTCTATGATGATTTCAAATTCTGCACACCAGCCCAGGTTGAACCCGCGCTCAATGACCGCACTTTGACAGTGAACGGGGTGTCCAAAGCCTATGCCATGACAGGGTGGCGCATCGGCTATGCGGCCGGGCCTGTTGAACTGATCAAGGCGATGGGAAAGATCCAGTCGCAATCGACTTCGAACCCGTGTTCGGTCAGCCAATGGGCCGCTGTTGAAGCACTCAACGGCCCGCAGGAGTATATCGCCACCAATAATGCACTCTTCCAGCGTCGCCGCGACCTGGTGGTCGAGATGCTGAATGAAGCCGAAGGGATCGACTGCCCCGTGCCGGAGGGTGCGTTCTATGTGTATCCTTCGATTGCAGGCTGCATTGGCAAAACCTCAGAAGGCGGGACGGCGATTGTCAATGATGAGGCTTTCGCAACTGCGCTGCTGGAAGAAAAAGGCGTGGCAGTTGTCTTCGGGGCAGCCTTCGGTACTTCGCCCTGCTTCCGCGTCAGCTACGCGACCTCGGATGACGCTCTTAAAGAAGCCTGCACGCGGATCCAGGATTTCTGTGCCCGCCTGAAGTGAGCGCCCGCTCCGTAGGGTGCGTGCTCAGCACGCACCCTACGACAGCTTTGTCGTTTCAACGAATTTTCAAGGTCGCCAAGCCGATCAACGCGAGCACAAGCGCGATAATCCAGAACCGGATCACGATCTGCGGCTCCGCCCAGCCCTTCTTCTCGAAATGATGATGGATCGGGGCCATCAGAAACACCCGCTTCCCAGTGCGCTTGTAATAGAGCACCTGAATGACCACCGAGAGCGTCTCGACCACGAAGATCCCGCCGACAATCCCGAGCACAATCTCGTGTTTGATCACGACTGCAATCGCCCCGAGCGCCCCGCCCAGCGCCAGAGAGCCTGTATCCCCCATGAAGACAGCCGCAGGCGGGGCATTGTACCACAGAAAGCCCAAGCCCCCACCCGCCAGCGCTGCTGTGAAGATCAAGAGCTCCCCTGCCCCGGGCACATAATGCACATCCAGATACGTGGTGAAATCAACGCGTCCGACGGCATAGGCGATCACCCCCAAGGTGCCGGCCGCAATCATCACGGGCATGATGGCCAACCCGTCCAGCCCATCGGTCAGGTTCACTGAATTTGCAGCACCCAGCACGACGAAGGCGCCGAACGGGATGAAGAACCATCCCAGATTGATCAATACTTCCTTGAAAACCGGAACTGCCAGCTGGCCGCTCAAGGCAGGTGGATGCAGGAACATGGCCGCTGTTGCCGCTGCCAGCCCGATGATGGTTCCCAAGGCAAGACGCATCCGCGCCGAGACGCCTTTCACATTGCCCTTTGACACTTTCGCCAGATCGTCAGCAAAGCCGATCAACCCGAAGCCTACTGTCACCAGCAGCACGATCCAGACATAGGGGTTGTCCCAGCGCGCCCAGAGCAGTGTCGAGACTGTCAGCGCCGAGAGGATCAGCAGCCCCCCCATCGTGGGCGTCCCGGTCTTGGTCAGCAGATGGCTCTCGGGGCCATCCTCGCGGATCGGCTGGCCGTTCGACTGCCGCCGTTTCAGCAAATTGATCAGCGGCTTGCCGAAGATGAAACCGAACACCAGCGCAGTGAAAAAGGCCGCACCGGCCCGGAACGTGATATAGCGAAACAGGTTCAGGCCCGGAACAGTGCCCGCGAACTCCGTCAACCAGAACAACATGCGACTTCCCTTCAGACTTGGGGCTGGCCCGTATCAAGATGGCGCAATCTGTCCACCACACGCGACACGAAACTTGATTTCGACCCTTTGACCAACACGATATCACCGGGTGCGACCAGTTGATGGGCCATTTCGGCCAGATCATCTGCGCCCTTCACGTGATACCCACGCTGGGGCGGCGGCAAAGCGTCATGCAGCGCGGCCATGCGGGGGCCAACGCAATGGACGATATCAACCTGAGCCAATGCAGGGTAATCGGCGACCGCTGCATGCAGTGCCTGCTCTTGCGCGCCCAGTTCCAGCATATCGCCCAGAATCGCGATCCGCCGTCCCATGCGTCCAGTTTGCGTGTCGCCGGGTGTCAATTGTGACAGCATCTCAATCGCCGCTTCCAGCGAGGCGGGATTGGCGTTGAACGCGTCATCAATCAGGGTGAACTCTGCCCCCTCGACCGGGTCGAGGTGAATCGCCTGGCGCAGCCCGCGCCCTGCAGGTGGCTGCCAGCGCCCCAATGCCAGCGCGGCGCGCGGCAGATCGAGATCCAGCGCCTGGGCGACAGCAAGGCAGCCCAGCGCATTCATTCCAAAATGCGCACCTGCATCGACCAGCCTGACAGCCAGCCGCATCTGTCCGATCTGCGCGCGCAGCACAAGTGCAGCATCTGTCCGGGTCATATCATGCAGCCGAACCTGCTCAGACCCCGCCCCGAAGGACAGGCACGTCGCCCCGCTGGACTGCGCAGCATCGGCCAGGATCGGGCTGGTGGGTAGGTCGCAGGGGTAGATTGCATGAGCATCGGGCTCCAGGCCCTTGAAAATGGATGCTTTCTCATGCGCGATGCCCTCAATGGCACCAAAGGCTTCCAGATGAGCAGGCGCGATCGTCGTGATCATCGCAACATGCGGACGCGCCAGACAGGCCAGAGGCGCGATCTCGCCAGGGTGATTCATGCCGATCTCGACCACAGCAAAATCCGCCGCAGGGTCCAGCCGTGCCAGAGTGATCGGCACGCCCCAGTGATTGTTGAAACTCGCCTCGGCGGCATGGGTGACGCCGAATTCCGCAAGCATCTCGCGCAGCATTTCCTTGGTCGAGGTCTTGCCGACCGAACCTGTCACCGCCACGACTCGCGCTTTTGCGCGCGCGCGGCCAGCAGCACCCAGTGCTGTCAGCGCCTGCATCACATCCGGCACGACCAGCAGCGGCGCATCTTCCGCCACACCCTCGGGCCTGTAGCTGACCAGCGCCGCCGTTGCGCCCTTTTCCAGCGCCTGCGCCACGAAATCATGCCCGTCACGCGCCGCAGTCAGTGCAATGAACAGGTCGCCCGGCTGCAAGCTGCGCGTGTCGATGGAAATCCCCGTCGCCTGCCAGTCGCAGGCGCTATGGCCGCCGGTCGCGCGGGCCGCGTCAGCGGCAGTCCAGAGCGTCACGCCCGGGCCTCCAGCGCGGCAATCGCGACCGAGGCCTGTTCGACATCGTCAAACGGATAAACTGTCTCGCCGACGATCTGCCCGGTCTCATGCCCCTTGCCAGCAATGAGCAGCGCATCCCCCGGCCCGAGTGCATCAACCGCACGCAGGATCGCTTCGGCACGATCCGCGACTTCATTCGCCTCTGGACAGGCTTGCAGAATCTCGATCCGGATCTGCGCTGGATCCTCGGATCTGGGGTTATCATCTGTCACATAAACAACATCAGCGTTCTGGGCGGCAGCTTTGCCCATGAGCGCGCGCTTGCCCTTGTCACGGTCCCCACCCGCGCCGAACACCACGATCAGACGTCCCATCACATGCGGGCGAAGCGCCTGAAGCGCGACTTCCAGCGCGGCAGGGGTATGCGCATAATCGACAAAAACCGGCGCGCCATTGGCACGACGCCCCGCCAGCTGCATGCGCCCGCGCACGCCTTCAAGCCGCGGCAGGCGCATCGCGATCTCGGCCATATCTTCGCCACAGGCCAGAACCAGCCCGACCGCCGCAAGCACGTTTTCCGCCTGAAAGCCACCGATCAGGGGCAAATGTTCCTGATAGACTTGGCCATCATAGGAAAAGCGCAGTGTCTGCCCGGCAGCGTCGAAGCGCTGCCCGAGGATGCGCAGATCACATTCCGGATCCCGTCCGATGGTCAGCGTGCCCTGTTCACGATCTTCAGAAATATCTAGGATTTCTGCACCGGCCGGATCATCCATATTGACGACGGCAACGCCCTCGTCCGGCAGCACGCGCTCAAAGAGCTGCGCCTTGGCAGCCAGATAGGCCTCCATTGTCTGGTGATAATCCAGATGATCCTGACTGAGATTGGTGAAAGCCGCCGCCTGCAGCCGCACACCATCCAGCCGTCGCTGCTCCAGCCCATGCGAGGACGCCTCCATTGCAGCATGCGTGACCCCGGATTGCACCATTTCCGCAAGCAAGCTGTGCAGCGTGATCGGATCCGGCGTGGTATGCGAGAGCGGGGCAGAGAATGCGCCCTCGATACCCGTGGTGCCGATATTGACGGCCTCATGACCCAGTTGCGCCCAGATCTGGCGCGCGAAACTCGCCACAGAGGTCTTGCCATTGGTCCCGGTCACAGCGACCATGACTGCGGGCTGTGCGGCAAACCACAAGGCTGCCGCGCCGGCAAATGTCGCGCGCGGATCCTCTGCCAGAACCAGAGCGGCGGAGGCATTGGCCAGCACATCAGAAGCAATCTCGGCCCCGGCGCGATCCGTCAGGATTGCTGCAGCGCCCATGCGCAGCGCGTATTGGATGAACTCGGCCCCATGCACACGCGTTCCGGGCAAAGCGGCAAAAAGCGTGCCCTCGCGCACCTTGCGGCTGTCAATCGCCAGGCCATGGATGGTCACGTTGTCCCCGCGCGAGGGGCTGAGGCCAAGCGCAGAGAGCGGGCGGGGGGGCAGATCAGTCACGCGCAGGCACTCCTTGCAAGGCGGGCAAACGTGACGCCTGTTAGCCCGGAACGGCTGCCCGCATCAATGCCCCTGTTGAAAACGTGCATTGGCGACATCCAGGCCAATGGGCCGCAGGCCCAGCAGCGGGGCCACCCGGCGAGTGATCTCGGCCGAGACGGGCACGGCCGTCCAGCCCGCCGTCCGCCGTGGCTCGGGTCCTGTCGTGTCGGCAGGCTCGTCCAGGGTCACCACCAGCGCATAGCGGGGCTCATGCGACGGGAAGACACTGGCGAATGTCGCCAGAACTGCGTCTTTCTTGTAGCCGCCGCCATGTGGGTTGGGGATGTCCGCCGACCCCGTCTTGCCGCCGACAGGGTAGCCGGGGATCCGTGCGAAAGAGGCTGTGCCCTCTTGCACCACCTGATGCAGCATCAGCTTGATCTGATCCGAGGTGCGCTGCGAGATGATCTGCGCCCCCGCCTGGACCTGATCCTGTTTCAGCAGCGTGGGCGCGACCTTGCGCCCGCCATTGACCAGCGTGGCATAGCCCGCCGCCAGCGCCAGCGGGCTGGTGGACAGACCATGTCCGTAAGAGATTGTCATCACGGAAAGCTCTGACCAACGCGGCGGCAGGAGCGGACGGGCGCGACGGGCCTCGGACAGTTCCAGATGCATCGGCTCCAGAAAGCCGAAACGGTCCAGAAATTCACGCTGCGCTGTGGCGCCAATGGGCTGCATGATCCGTGCTGTGCCGATATTCGAGGATTTGACCATGACATCCTTGACCGAAAGCTGTGGCCCGTAATTGCGGAAATCGCGGATACGGAACCGCCCGAAGGTCAGCGGGCCGCGCGTGTCGATCATGGTTTCAGGCGTCACTGTGCCCTGTTCCAGCCCCTGCGCTACTGCGAAGGCCTTCATCACAGAGCCCAGTTCGTAATACCCCTGCACTGCACGGTTGAAGAGCGGGCTGTCCGCAGGTTCCCCTTCGGTGGGCGGTGCGGGGCGATTGTTCGGGTCGAAATCGGGCAGCGAGACAAGGCTGATCACCTCGCCTGTATGCACATCCATCAGAACCGCTGTCGCCCCGCGCGCATTCAGCATGCGCTTGCCGCCTTCGAGAACTTCGGTCACAGCCGCCTGCACGCTCAGATCAAGGGACAATTGCAGCGGCTTATCGGTCTGGTTCGGGTCGCGCAGACGATCCTCGAAATAATGCTCGATCCCGGCCACGCCGATGATCTCGGCCGCGCGGACCCCTTGCTGACCGAAACTTGCCCCGCCCAGCACATGTGCAGCCATCCGGCCATTGGGATAGAGCCGCATCTCGCGCGGGCCGAACAGCAGACCCGGTTCGCCGATATCATGCACAGCCTGCATCTGTTCCGGGGACAAATGCGCGCGGATCCAGATGAAGCGCCGATTCGGATCCATGAAGCGCGCAGCCATCCGTGTCCCGTCGATATCGGGGAAGATACGCTCCAATTCATGCGCTGCCCGCGCGGGATCGACCATGCGGCGTGTTTCGGCATAAAGCGCATGGGTTGCCAGATTGGTCGCCAGCACCCGACCATTGCGGTCAACAATATCAGCGCGCGCCCCCGAGATATCCTCGATCAGACCACGCGACACTTCAACCGGGCTGGTCGCCGCCAGAAGCCCCATCCGCGCGCCCAGCACCACAAAGGCCGCCACGAACACGACAGCGAGGGCCAGCAAACGCCCCTCGGCGCGACCGCGGGCGCTGTCGCGGGCCGCTTCACGGCGCAGACGCAGGTTTTCCTGCTCGATCAGGTCAGGGTCTTCGCCCGAGGCGCGGGCCTTGAGGATGCGGGCCAGAGGGCGCAGCGGTGTGCGGATCATGGGGCGTCTCCGTCAGGCATGGCAGAGGTTTCGGACGGGGCTGACAGATGCTCGATGGCGCCAAACACTTCGACTGTATCCGAGAATTCCGCTCGTGGCGCGGGCAAAGGATAGACGATCTGACCGATCTCGCCGAAATGCGCGCCGGTGATCGGCACCAGTCTGAGGTCAGCGAAATTCAGATCAACCAGATGCCGCAGCCGGTCGGGTCTGTTCAGATAGGCCCATTCGGCGCGCTGGATGCTGATGGTTTCATCCAGCAAAACGATCTCGCGCTCAAGCGCGCGGCGTTCATTCATCGCCTGCTGGGTCAGATGGTTCTCGCGATAGGCCCAGGCCGCGAGCGCGATCACGGCCAGAGCAGTGCAAAGATAAAGCAAGCTGCGCATGTTCCTTACCTTTCCTGTTCCAGCGCCAGACCGGGCAGTCCGAGCTGGTCGCGCGCAACCGGGCTGAACGGTACCTCTGTGCGCTCTGCCATGCGCAACCGCGCCGAGCGCGCGCGGGGGTTGCGGGCCAGCTCATCTGCATCTGCGACAAGGCCGCTGCGCTTGATCAAGGAGAAAGCGGACGCTTGCACGGGGGTTTCAGGCGCATAGCGGTTGGCACGCCCCCCCTGCCCGGCCCGCAAAGCGAGATACCGTTTCACAACGCGGTCTTCCATCGAGTGAAAACTGACCACGGCCAGTTTGCCCCCGGGGCGCAAAGCGCGCTCTGCGGCTTCAAGCCCTGCCACCAGCGCGTCGAATTCAGCATTGACCGCGATGCGCAGGGCCTGAAAACTGCGCGTGGCCGGATGGCTCTGGCCGGGTTTCGGGCGTGGCAAACAGCCCGAGATCAGGGACGCCAACTGCAAAGTGGTCTCGATCGGCGCATCCGCGCGCGTGCGCGTGATGGCGCGGGCAATGCGGCGCGCGGCGCGCTCTTCGCCGTAGTGAAACAGGATATCGGCCAGCATCTCTTCGCTGGCCTGATTCACCAGATCGCGCGCAGAGGACCCAGTTTGCGACATGCGCATGTCAAGCGGGCCGTCCTTGGCAAAGGAAAATCCGCGCGCGGCCTGATCAAGCTGCATCGAAGACACGCCCAGATCCAGCACCACCCCGTCAATCAGCCCCCCCGCATGAGCGTCAAGCTGCGCGAAATTGCCCTGCACCAGCCGCAGCCGGTCGCCATAGTCGGCACCCCAATCCTGCGCCAGTTCCAGCGCGAGCGGGTCTTGATCGACGCCGATGACACGGTCTGCGCCAGCGTCGAGCAAGGCGCGCGCATAGCCGCCCGCGCCCAGGGTGCCATCCAGCCAGATGCCCCGGATCGGGGCCAGATGCTGCAGGATCGGGTCGATCAGAACCGGAATATGTGCGCTATGGCCTGCGTCCTGCATCAGACTGCCTGCTTGCGCTTTGAAAACAAGATGCGCGGATCATAATCGGGCGGCCGGTCTTCCGAAATCTCATCATCATCCGCCCCATAGACCGAGACATAGGTCTCTTCTTTCCAGACCTGAAAGTGATCATTCGAGCCCACGAAGCGGGCCTTCTCATCAGGAACCAGCTGCAACTTGTCGCGCAGGTTCTGCGACAGGATGATGCGGCCATCTTCGTCGATCTGGGCCTCGATGGAATGGGCGTGATAGATCCGCTCCAGCATCTTGCGATCCTCGGACCCTGGTTCCATCTCGTCGATGCGCTGGTCGATTTCTTCCATCGCGTTCATGGTGAAGCAATCCAGACGCTTCTGATACCGCAGGCCAAAGACGATGATGAAATTCGGGCGCTGACCTGCCGACCAGTCGGGATCGCCATCTTCGATCACGCGGCGGAACGAAGCCGGGACCGAGACGCGGCCCTTCCCATCCACCTTCTGGTGGTATGTGCTTCTGAACCTGCGTGCCACAGCCCGGCGGTCCTTTTTTTCTTGTCGTGCCCAAGTGATTCGGGCAGAAATGGAAAGGCGGACCGAGCTGCTGCCACTGCTCGATCCGCCGACTGTCCCATCGCTGGGTGCCCGGTTGGCGCTCGCTCCTTGGGGGGAGGGGATGCTGCTCGCGAGCGCGCCGGATCTCTTTGTTCAGATGAGCGAGTTGCCTGTATGAAACTCTTTGCCTCGGTGGGGTCTTGGTGCCCCTTGCTGCTCGCTTATCTTGAAACAAGGAATTACATGGAACTTCATGGTCATCAAGGGAAAAGATGGAACCTGGTATGAGCCTGTGGAATGGGCGCACCCGGATGACACCAACAGCATGTAGCCCTGCATATTCAGGCTCTACCATATGCTGTGAGAACACGTCAGGAACTATACGAAATGCTATGGACTTTTGCGCCCGAAACACAGCGATCCGGTTGGTTCCGTAAAGTTCCATAGACGCACAATCGAAGGGCAGAATGTGGCGTCTTGGCAACAAATTTGACGTTGAAAATGCTTTGGAGATTTAGCGCTTGGCGCAATCACAGCGCAGAGAGCCACGAATCACGTCGATTCACGCGGCAGTGATTCGAGATTTCAGCCCGCAGAACCGTTTGGAGCGCAGATTCCATGGAGTACCATGTCACCCTGCCCCACCAGATTCCATGAAGTCCCGCTCGGGCGCGTCTGCAGCTCAGAGCAGGCTGATCAACCGGGCCGCCATGCGCTCGTAGGCTTTGGCGACCGGGCTGTCAGTTGCCGCGACCGGGACACCACCGTCACTGGCAAGACGCACTTCGACACTTAGCGGCAGTTCCCCAAGGAATGTCAGCCCCTGATTTTCTGCTTCAGCCTGCACGCCACCTTCCCCGAAAATATGCTCTTCATGGCCGCATTTCGGGCAGATGAAGGTCGACATGTTCTCGACCAGACCAAGGATCGGTGTTTTCAACGTCTGAAAGGCCCGTAGCGCCTTGCGCGCATCCAGAAGCGCCACATCCTGCGGGGTCGATACCACAACAGCACCGCGCACGTCGAATTTGGAACACAGTGTAAGCTGGATATCGCCAGTCCCCGGTGGCATGTCCACGATCAGCACATCAAGGATGCCCCACTCGACCTGAGTCAGCAATTGCTGCAAGGCCCCCATCAGCATCGGGCCGCGCCAGATGACCGCCTCATCCTCTTTCAGCATCAAGCCAATCGAGATCATCGTGACCCCATGCGCCTGCAAGGGGATGATAGTTTTGCCATCGGGCGAGGCCGGTCTGCGATCAACGCCCATCATGCGCGGCTGGCTGGGCCCATAAATATCCGCATCCAGCAGGCCCACCCGCAGACCATGCCGTGCCAGCGCCACAGCCATGTTAGAGGCCACTGTCGACTTCCCGACCCCGCCCTTGCCCGACCCGACAGCGATGATGTGCGAAATTCCATCAATCCGCTGTTTGTCAGGCTGCTTGGTCGGGTGTCGTCCCAGTTTCAGCGATGGCGCCGGTCCTTTGGCCTTGGCCGCAGGGCCATGTGCAGTCAGGGCCACAGAAACCTTGCTCACGCCCGACAAGGCCGCAACTGCCGCTTCAGCCTGTTGGCGCGCGGCGCTCAGGCTTTGCGCAGCCTCGGGGCTTTCAGCTTCGATCACAAAGCGCACAGCACTGTCTTCGACCACAAGCGCGCGCACCAGATCGCGCGAGACCAGGCTGCCGCCATCGGGCAAGGTCACATGATCAAGGGCGGCGAGCACCTGTTCACGGGTCACAGTCATGTCGAGAAAATCCTTCATCATTGCGGGCGCAACACGCGGTCTGGTCGAAAGATGATTACTTTTGACGACAGGACAAGCCCGATTCCGCGATTGTGCATCAATTGCACTGCCTCCGCGTTCATGGCAAACACATGTGATAGCCAGACAAGGGGGCACTGATGTCAGATTGCTTGTTCTGCAAGATTGCCGCAGGCACTTTGCCCGCGCATAAGCTGTATGAGGACGATCATATCATCGCGTTTCTGGATCTGCACCCGATCCGTGAAGGGCATGCGCTGGTGATCCCGAAAGCCCATTATGACTGGTTCGAGGATCTGCCCCCGGATCTGGCAGCCCGCAGCATGGCTTGCGCGCAAGCCATCGCGCGCGCCATGAAGCAGGTCTACCAGGTTGAGCGCGTGGCGATGTTCTATACCGGCATCCATGTGACGCATGCGCATGCCCATGTCGTGCCGATGTTTCACATCCATGACGTGACCTCGTCAGCATATCTGACCGACGGAATTGACCATTTTTCCGCCCCGGCACAACGCGAACCATCTGAAATGGCGGCATCGGCAGATTTGCTGCGACGTTATCTGCAGGAGTAATGACGCTGAAGCGTACACGCTCCGCCGCTGAACTCATCAGCGCGGCGAAATTATGACTGCAAGATAATCATTTACAAACTTCCCCAAGGGAAACTTGCGCTTAGCGCATAGCTGCAATGCAGCAAAATGCATTGTGCAAGCGCAGCAATCGACTATCTTCAATCGTGCAGCGAAGGTATTCGCGACGAAACAAAGGTAGCGTAATCATGGCGCACATCGCAGAAAACGTAAGCAGTGAACAGCCCGTGGGTATGGTCAATGCACTGATTGCCAGTTTCCGAGGTGCAGTAGAACGCCGCCGGATCTACAAACGAACCTATGCAGAATTGGCGCAACTCAGCACGCGCGAACTCGATGATCTCGGGATATCCCGCTCGATGATTTCACGGCTCGCCTATGAGGCTGCGTATAAGAGATAAGGTTTCGGCCCCTCTCCTCCTCCCTGAGGTGCCGGATATGACGGTGAGCCCTCCTCCTCCCGCGGCTCACCGTCACAGAATTCTGGTTCAGGCGCGAAAGTGCCGAAAACCGGTCGAAGAACGTCGCTCTCCTCCTCCTCCCTGAGAGCGCACGTGGGAACTGTCGGACCGTCCTCCTCCCAGGTCCGCTGTTCCAAGAATAAGGGGTCCACTGGGCCCTTCAGAGTTGCACAGGCCCCTTCCTCCTCCCTGGGGTCCTGCAACATCGGCGGCAGTCCCCTCCTCCTCCCTGGGACTGCCGCCGTCTTTATTTGCAACGCGCAGCTATCGAAAAAACCCTCCGGCACGGGCCGAAGGGCTCACTGACAACGCTGAGATCAATCTTGTGGGTGGCAGGTCAGCGCAGACGCAAATCGGCCTGATCACCACGGCCTTGATCCGAGATGAAGCGCAGCGTGTCACCATTGCGCAGGACCAACTGACAATTATACGGGTCCCCACCAGAGCCCCATTCCAGTGTCCGGCAGAAATAGCCGTCACGCCATTCCCATCTACCCCCGACGCGCTGCCCGAAGCCGCGACCAGAGATGCGCCCCTCAGGCAGCACCTGCAAGCGCACAGCAAAGCGCGTCAGGTCATTCCCTTCGACCAAGGCGCGAAACATGGCTTCCTCGCGCACAGGCTGGAAATCTGCCAAAGCCGGGCTTGCCAGCATCATCCCTGCAGCGATTGTTGCAGCAAGACGTTTCATGGATCCCTCCAGTGTTCAATTCTTCTGGATTACGCCTGTCAGGCGTAAGCAGATTACTCTCGAAGACGACGAAAGCTTTCACATCGGCGGAATCATGCGCATCCTAGCCGCGTGGCAGGCCCAGCACATCCAGCATGGCATATTCTCCGGGGGCCTGCTCCTGGACCCAGACTGCGGCCTTCAGGGCACCGCGCGCGAAGAGGGCCCGGTCAGAGGCCACATGGCGCAAAGTGATCCGCTCGCCCTCGCCTGCGAAAATCACATCATGTTCGCCAATGAAATCCCCGCCCCGGATCGCGTGAAACCCGATCGCGCCGGGCACGCGCGCGCCCGTGATCCCGTCGCGGCCCCGATCCGCGACCTCTGCCAGCGCGACGTCCCGCCCTCTTGCGGCCGCTTCGCCCAACATCAGCGCCGTGCCAGACGGGGCGTCGACCTTGTGACGATGATGCGCCTCGACAATCTCGATATCATAGTCAACGCTCAGGGCGGCTGCGACCTGCTGCGTCAAGGTCACCAGCAGATTGACCCCAAGGCTCATGTTCCCGGCGCGCACGATGCGTCCCGTCCTGGCCGCCTGCGCGATGGCCGCAAGGTCGCTGTCAGAAAAGCCTGTGGTGCCGATGACATGCGCAACCCCGGCCTCGGCTGCAGCCTGCGCCAGCGCAACTGTAACGGCGGGGGTGGTGAAATCGATGATCACATCACTGCTGGCCAAAGCCGCGCCCAGATCATCCGTGACAACAAGCCCACGCGCGACACTGCCCATCACCTGCCCCAGATCGCGCCCGATCCAGTCATGGCCTGCACGCTCAACGGCCGCGGACAGGATGCCCTGATCGCTTTCGTCGATCAGCCGCACCAGCATCTGCCCCATGCGCCCTGATGCGCCCATCACTGCCATCCGCATGTCCCGTCCCCTTTCGCGCAGTCACTTTTCCGCGTCTCGCATATCGGCACGGCAGGAAAATGGCAAAGCCTCGTTGCGCGAGGTCACGGATTCACCTAGATGAAACACATGGGAAATCGCAGATTTGACAGCACTCAGGGCCCTTCGCAGCGTCAGCTGCGCGTGGGCGAATTGATCCGACGCGAATTGGCAGATGTGCTGACGCGCGGCGATGTGCATGATGCAGAGCTGTCGCGCGTGCCGATCACTGTCAGCGAGGTCCGGACATCACCTGACCTGAAAATCGCCACCGCTTATGTGATGCCTCTGGGCGGTCAGGGCCAGAAAGAAGCGCTTGCGGCGCTGCGGCGC
The DNA here is from genome assembly GCA_007123015.1 of Natronohydrobacter sp. GTDB lineage: Bacteria > Pseudomonadota > Alphaproteobacteria > Rhodobacterales > Rhodobacteraceae > Roseinatronobacter. The sequence goes on from SKSL01000231.1 coordinate 16,686, forward strand.
AACAAGGCAGAGCTGCGCCATCTGGTGTCACGCGGCCTGACGCTGAAATACGCACCGGATCTGCGGTTTCAACTTGATGAGACCTTTGACCGGATGGATGACACCCGGCGGCTGTTTCAGGATGAGCGCGTACAGCGCGATATTGCTTCGGGGCACGAGGGCGATGCGGCGGATAGCTAGGATCGCGCTTTGCCTTGCTTTTGCCATGCATGCCGGGGCAGCAGCGGCCGAGTGCACCCGGACAGCCTATCGCGACCAGAGCTTCACTTATTGCGAGGCCAAAGCAACCGACGATCTACGCTTGTTCCTCTTCGCAGAGGATACTAAAGTCTACGGCAATTTTCGTAACATCAACGATGCCCTTGCGCGAGAAGGCAAGAAGCTGGCCTTTGCCATGAATGGCAGCATGTATCACCCTGATCGCAGTCCGGTGGGGCTGTATATCGAAGCGGGTGAAGAAGTGTCGCGCATCGTGACCGCGGAAGGGCCCGGAAATTTCGGCTTGCTGCCCAATGGTGTCTTCTGCATCGAGCAGAACCGCTTCACCTTGATCGAATCCCGGCGTTTCGATGCAGATCGCCCTGATTGCCACTATGCCGCGCAATCTGGCCCGATGCTGATCATTGACGGTGACTACCACCCGCGATTCCTGCCCGATTCGGAGTCGCGGCTGATCCGCAACGGGGTGGGGGTTTCCGCGGATGGCACGCGCGCGCTGTTTGTCATTGCCAATACGCCGGTCAATTTCCACGAATTCGCGCGGTTCTTCCGTGAATATCTTGCTGTGCCGCAAGCGCTTTACATCGACGGCAATGTCTCGCGGCTGCACGCGCCCGCGCTGCGGCGCTCGGACTGGGGCACGCTCTTGGGGCCGATTGTGGGCAAGGTGGTTGACGCCCAGCCGCCCTCGAATTAGCAGGCGCCATCCAAGGCAAGAGGGCAGAGATGGGACGCAAGCGCAAGGGCCGCGCGATTTCGGGCTGGCTGGTGGTCGACAAGCCTGCGGGCGTGACCTCGACGGCTGTGGTGAACAAGGTGCGCTGGGCGCTTCAGGCGCAAAAGGCCGGACATGCAGGCACGCTGGACCCTGCCGCGACAGGCGTGCTGGCCGTGGCACTGGGTGAGGCCACGAAGACTGTGCCCTACATCACCGATGCGCTGAAATGCTACCGCTTCATGGTACGGTTGGGTCAGGCCACGACGACGGATGACGCCGAAGGCGAGATCATTGCCGAAAGCGCTGCGCGCCCCACGGATGCCGAAATCGCAGCCGCCCTGCCCCCTTTTCGCGGCGAAATCATGCAGATCCCGCCGCAATTCTCGGCCGTCAAGGTCGAAGGCGAACGCGCTTATGACATCGCCCGCGCGGGCGATGTCATGGAGCTTGCGGCCCGCCCGCTCTGGGTCGAGTCGCTCGAAATCATCGCCCGCCCCGACGCGGATCATGTCGAGTTGGAAATGGTCTGCGGCAAGGGTGGCTATGTGCGCTCGATCGCGCGCGATCTGGGGGCAGCCTTGGGCTGTCATGGCCATGTCGCCTGGCTGCGCCGGACATGGTCAGGGCCGTTTGACGCCGAAGACGGCCTGAGCATGGAGCAGATCGAGGCACTCGCGCAAACCCCCGATCTGGACACCCATCTGCGCCCGCTGGAAGACGGGCTTGCCGATCTGCCGGAATTGCCTGCAACACCAGAAGGGGCCGCAAAGCTGCGCAATGGCAATCCCGGCATGGTTCTGGCCGCTGATGTCGATTATGGTGACGAAGCCTGGGCCAGCGATCAGGGCCGCGCGGTCGCTGTCGGCATCTACAAATCCGGTGAATTGCATCCCAGCCGCGTCTTCAATCAAGCCTGATGGAAGGGGCCGAGGTCATCACCCGGACCCATGTCAAGGGCGATGCGCCCTCGGTCGCGGTCTATTCCCCCTGCGAGCGCTACCGCTACCTGCTGACCCGCGAATGGGCCCCTGATCAGGGCCGCGCGCTCTTTGTCATGCTCAACCCGTCCACCGCGACTGAAGTGCAGAATGACCCGACTGTGGAACGCTGCGAGCGGCGGGCGCGGGCACTGGGCTTCGGGGCGTTCCGGGTCTGCAATATCTTCGCCTTCCGCGCCACAGACCCGCGAGACATGCGCGCTGCCGCTGACCCGATTGGCCCGATGAATGATCAGGCGATCCGCGACAGCGCGCTCTGGGCCGATCAGATCATCTGCGCCTGGGGCACTCATGGCGCCCATCTGCAGCGCGGCCCACAGGTCGAGGCGCTACTGCGCGCCGCAGGCCGCCCGCTCTGGCATCTGGGGCTGAGCAAGGCAGGCCATCCCAAACACCCGCTCTATATCGGCTATGCCGTGCAGCCACTGCGCTGGGATTAACGCAGAAACGCGTCATGGAACCCCATGCGCTGGACAGACGCCAAGGCAGAATGCGCCTGACCTGCCGAACTCAGCGGGCCGACCGTCACTACAGACAAGCCGCGCGACTGATGAATGCGCGCAGGCAAACCGGCATGCTGCAGGCGTGCGCGCAAGCGCGTCGCGTTGGACGCCACCGCGAAACTGCCGACTTGTACCGAGCGCCCGCCCCGCATTGCCGGGCTTGCGGCTGCGTGTTGACGCGATCCGGCAGAGGGCGCAACGCGTGAAGAAGATGGGGGATAGACATATTCAGGCAGAAACAGCAATGGGCTGGTGACACAGCGCACCAGGGGCCGCCCGAGTGCTGTATCCACCAACTGCCCGAATGGCGCGCTGGCCGGGCAGTCCGGATGCCGCCCGGAAGCATCTGCGCGCGGCTGGCGCTGGCGCGGCGGGGTCGCGCGCGTA
>SKSL01000174.1 GCA_007123015.1 Natronohydrobacter sp.
GGATTCAACACTGAATTAATCCCCTCGCGCGATTCTGGTCTCATCTCGGGTAGGGTGAAGAAGGAAGACCGTGATGTATATCAAACGTGTGGAAGGTCCGCGTGCGGTAACACTACCAGATGGCACAGTGCTCAGTCTGGCGGATTTGCCGCCTGCAGACACGCGCCGCTGGGTTGCCAGTCGGAAAGCCACTGTCATTCAGGCCGTTTCAGCAGGGCTGATCACGCGCGAAGCGGCATTGGAACGCTATGCCTTGTCGGATGAGGAATTCGATCTTTGGCAAAATGCTGTCACGCAGCACGGCATCGACGCGCTGAAGGTCACAGCTTTGCAGAAATATAGACAATCATAGGTTGTATTTTTTCGTAAGTCATGCACGGTAATAGAGAGTTAACTTTTTTCAGTAACGGTGCGTTGACAGCGAAAAGGAGAACCTGAATGCGAGTCTTGCTTGTCGAAGACGATCCAACCACATCCCGCAGCATCGAATTGATGCTCACGCATTCCAATTTCAACGTATATTCCACGGATATGGGCGAAGACGCGATCGAGTTGAGCAAGCTCTACGACTATGATCTGATCCTTCTTGATCTGAATTTGCCTGACATGACAGGTCTGGATGTCTTGCGCCAGATTCGGCTGGCCCGGATCGATACGCCCATTCTGATCCTGACCGGTGAAACGGACACGGACACCAAATTGCGCGGGTTTGGCGGGGGTGCGGATGATTATCTGACCAAGCCCTTTCACCGCGAAGAACTGATCGCGCGCATCCACGCCATCATCAGGCGCAGTCAAGGCCATGCACAATCGGTCATCCGCACGGGCCGGATCGCTGTCAATCTTGACGCCAAGACAGTCGATGTCGATGGTCAGACAGTGCATCTGACAGGCAAGGAATATCAGATGCTCGAGCTGCTCAGCCTGCGCAAGGGGACGACATTGACCAAGGAAATGTTCCTTAACCACCTCTATGGCGGAATGGATGAGCCGGAACTGAAAATCATCGATGTCTTCATCTGCAAGCTGCGCAAGAAACTCACGGAAGCGACAGGGGGCGAGAGCTATATCGACACTGTCTGGGGACGGGGCTATGTGCTGCGCGATCCTGTCATCACTGGGGAAAAGATGACACGCAGCGCGATCTCAGCGTGATATCAGCTTGGATACATGCCACGGGACAGCATTGCCAGCGCCGATGATCATAGCGGTACCTTTAGTCTGGACCTGACCGCCTGCGAGACCTATCACATCCCCTGAAGGCAAGGATGGTGCGGGGGTCAGAGCGTGGCACAGGACACGACCAGCAAGACGCATGAGCGCGCAGTTGAGGATCTCACAACCGCCGAGGCACGGGCCGAACTCGAAGCGCTCGCTTTACACCTCGGGCGTGCCAATGACGCATATTTCCGCGATGACGCGCCGGTCATGTCGGATGCCGAATTTGACCACCTGCGCAATCGTAATGCAGCCATTGAAAAGCGCTTTCCCGACCTTATCCGCTCTGACAGCCCAAGCCGGCAAATCGGCGCAGCTCCTTCTGACGCTTTTGGCAAGATACGCCACACGCGGCGGATGCTCTCGCTTGCGAATGCCTTCACGGAAGACGATGTCGTCGATTTCATTGCCGGTTTGCGGCGCTTTCTGGGTCTGGCTCCGGACGCGCCCCTTGCTTTGACGGCAGAGCCCAAGATTGACGGGCTGTCCTTGTCCCTGCGCTACGAAAACGGACAGTTGCGCCATGCCGCGACGCGCGGCGATGGCGAAACGGGCGAAGATGTCACGGCCAATGCACGCATGCTCGATGAAATCCCTCAGCACCTGACTGACGCCCCGGACCTGCTCGAAGTGCGCGGTGAAATCTACATGAGTCATTCGGATTTTGCCGCTCTCAATGCCCGACAAGCGGCCGCCGGGGGCAAGAGTTTCGCCAATCCGCGCAACGCAGCTGCAGGGTCGTTGCGTCAGCTTGATCCGGGAATCACACGCGCGCGCCCTCTGCGTTTCTTCGCCTATGCCTGGGGCGCAGTCTCGGCACCGCTTGGCCAGACACAGACAGAGGCAATCGACCGTTTGACCGCGCTCGGATTCCCGACCAATCCGCTGTTTCGCTATTGCCCCACTCTCGACGATCTTCTAACGGCCTATCGCGACATCGAAGCACAGCGCGCAAGCCTCGGCTATGACATTGATGGTGTTGTCTACAAGCTGGATGATCTCAGCCAGCAAGAGCGCCTTGGGCTTCGGTCAACCACCCCACGTTGGGCCATCGCACATAAATTCCCCGCCGAGCTTGCCTGGACCCGATTGGACGGGATCGACATACAAGTCGGCCGTACTGGGGCGCTCAGCCCGGTTGCAAGGCTCAGTCCCGTGACAGTCGGCGGGGTCGTCGTGTCAAACGCGACGCTGCATAACGAAGATTATATTGCCGGGCGCGATTCGCGCGGCGCGCCCATCCGCGACGGGCGCGACATTCGCATAGGCGACTGGGTGCAAGTCTATCGTGCCGGCGATGTGATCCCGAAAATTCGCGATGTCGATCCTGCGCGACGCCCCGACTGGAGCACGCCCTTTCAGATGCCCGCGCACTGCCCCGAATGCGGCAGCCCGGCCCTGCGCGAGCCGGGTGATTCTGTCCGGCGCTGCACCGGCGGGCTGACCTGCCCGGCGCAGGCGGTCGAACGATTGAAGCATTTCGTCAGCCGTGCAGCTTTTGACATCGACGGGCTTGGCGCCAAACAGGTCGAGAGTTTCTGGCGCGATGGCTGGATCGTCGCGCCCCGCGACATTTTTACACTCAGGGACCGCTTCGGTCCCGGCCAGCCGCGCCAATTGAAGAATCGCGAGGGCTGGGGCGAGAAATCTGCGCAAAACCTGTTTGATGCCATCGACAGCAAGCGTCGCATCCCGCTCGCCCGCCTGATCTATGCGCTTGGGATTCGCCATGTGGGCGAAACCTCGGCGGGCGTGTTGGCCACGCAATATGGCACCTGGTCCGCGTTTCGCGCGGCAATGTCCGAAGCAGCAGACCCCGATAGCACTGCATATGCAGAGCTGATCGCGATCGACGGGGTCGGGCCTGTCATGGTGCAGTCGCTGATCACCGCATTTCAGGTTGAAGCCGGAACCATCGACGCTCTGGCTGCCCTGCTCGACATTCAGGCCGCTGAAGCGCGTGCATCGGACAGCCCGGTTGCTGGCAAGACGGTCGTGTTTACAGGCACGCTCGAACGGATGACCCGCGCCGAAGCGAAGGCGCGGGCCGAAGCCTTGGGGGCCAAGGTCGCAGGGTCGGTGTCTACCAAAACCGATCTGCTGATCGCGGGGCCGGGCGCAGGCAGCAAGGCGAAAAAGGCCGCTGATCTGGGCATCGAGGTCATTGACGAAGATCAATGGCTGGCCCTGATCGGAGCCTCCTGACATGGCCAGCCGTCCGGAAATCCTGTTTCCGCTTTTCGCGGGTCTGGAAACTCTAGACAGTGTTGGTCCCAAAACTGCAAAGAATTTCAGTGCCCTGCAGATCGCGACCCTGCGCGATCTGGTGTTTCATCTGCCCGTCAACTTGATCGACCGTTCGCGGCGTGACTCGATCCGAGGGTTGGAATTTCCTGCAATCGCCACTGTCGAAGTGACGATTGGCATGCATCAACCACCGCGCGCTCACGGACGGCCCTATCGCGTCCTGGTGCGCGATTCTCTGGTGGAATTTCAACTCGTGTTTTTCCGTGCGCGCAGTGACTATCTGCAAAAATCGCTGCCGACAGGGGCCCGACGGCTGGTGTCCGGCAGGATCGAGTTGTTCGATGGCATCGCGCAGATGGCACATCCGGACCATGTCCTGCCGCTGACAGCGGCGGCTGATCTGCCCGGAACCGAAGCGATTTATGGGCTCTGTGCGGGCGTAAGCCAGAAACTGATGACCAAGGCGATTGCCAGCGCCATGAAACAGCTGCCGGTCCTGGCGGAATGGATCGATCCCGACCTGAAATCGCGCGAATCCTGGCCCGACTGGAATGTCGCGATTGCACAAGCGCATGCGCCAGCTTCGCTGGCTGATCTGGCCAGTTCGGCACCTGCGCGTGCGCGCCTTGCCTATGACGAATTGCTCGCGCATCAAATGATGCTTGCGCTCGCCCGGGCCAGCGCGCGACGACACCCTGGGCGCGTGACCCGTGGCACTGGTCTTTTGCAGGCACGCGTTCTCAATGCGCTCGACTATCAGCCCACTGGTGCCCAGAGCAGAGCGATTGCTGAGATTACCGCTGACATGGCCAGTCCCCGGCGCATGAACCGGCTGTTGCAAGGCGATGTTGGCGCAGGCAAGACGCTGGTCGCGCTCATGGCGATGCTCGTCGCCGTCGAGGCAGGCGGGCAGGCTGTGATGATGGCCCCGACAGAAATTCTGGCGCGCCAGCATCATGAAAGCCTGACCCCTCTGGCACATGCCGCTGGTCTGGAAATCGCTCTGCTGACGGGCCGTGACAAGGGTGCTGAACGCGCAGCCAAGCGCGCAAATGTGGCGGAAGGCGGCAGTCAGATCGTGCTTGGCACCCACGCCGTTTTTCAAAAAGGCATCGAATTTCATGATCTGCGTCTGGCGATCATCGATGAGCAACATCGCTTCGGCGTGGCGCAACGCGCTGCTCTCGCTGAAAAAGGGGCCAATGTGGATATGTTGGTCATGACCGCGACCCCGATTCCACGCTCGCTTGCCCTGACCCGATTTGGCGATATGGACGTGTCTGTGCTGGATGAAAAACCGCCTGGCCGCAAACCTGTGCAGACGGCGTTGGTCTCGACTGCACGGCTTGATGAGGTCGTCGAGCACTTGCGCCGTGCCATCGATGCAGGCCAGCAGGCCTATTGGGTCTGTCCCCTTGTCGAGGAATCCGAGGTCAGTTCGCTGACAGCGGCTCAGGCCCGGTTCGAACATCTGCGGGCGTCGCTGGGCGAAGACAGAGTGGGCCTGGTTCATGGCCAGCAGCATCCTACTGAAAAAGACATGGCGATGGGGCGCTTCATGGTCGGCGAGACCAAGCTTCTGGTCGCAACGACTGTGATTGAGGTCGGGGTCAATGTTCCAAATGCCTCGATCATGGTTATCGAACGTGCAGAGCAGTTTGGTCTGGCCCAATTGCATCAGCTGCGTGGCCGCGTTGGGCGCGGGGCAGCCGCATCGACCTGCCTGCTGCTTTATGAGGCCCCGCTCGGCGAGACAGCAGCACGTCGATTGAAACTCTTGCGTGATACTGAAGATGGTTTCCGCATCGCTGAAGAAGACATGGCTATTCGCGGTGCTGGTGATTTGCTGGGGACGGCCCAATCGGGGCTGCCGCGGTTTCGTGTGGCCGATCTGGAACGCCAATCCGGACTTATGGCGATTGCGCAAAGCGATGCCCGCAAATTATTGAATGACGATCCGGAACTAACAGGTCTGCGCGGCCAGGCAGCGCGGGTGCTTCTGTGGTTGATGGAACAGGACAAGGCGATTCGATACCTTTCAATTGGATGATCCTTCGTAGAATGCCTGAGTGTTCTTAAAAAGTTCTTGAACATAGTGAGAACATATGAGAACATAATTCAACATTCAGATTGGAGGACAATATGATTCCATACACGCCCGATCAGTTCTGGTCTGATCTTGCCAGCGCAGGGGCCCTCGCGGTGCTGATGATCGCAACGCTTCATCTGCCGCTTTTCGCGTGATCTTATTCGTAACGCCTGTGGGTCAGCCTGTTCCTTACTGCCTCGTCGCTTGACCCCTGACTTGCCGCCGCGACCCCAATCGCGGCGGTCCTTTCAGCATGTTTGCCAAAACGCATCACAGCGCTTATTTCGACAGCAAGAAGAAAGGGCGCGTCATGGCACAGGAACTCCATATCATCGGCGGCGGCATGGCCGGATCAGAAGCCGCCTGGCAGGCCGCGCGCATGGGCGTTGATGTCGTCATCCATGAAATGCGTCCCTGTCGCGGCACGTTCGCGCATCAGACCGATCATCTGGCCGAAATGGTGTGTTCCAATTCTTTCCGCTCGGATGATGATGAACAAAATGCTGTGGGCCTGTTGCATTGGGAAATGCGTGCAGCAGGTGGGCTGATCATGCAGATGGCGGACCGTCACGCTCTGCCGGCAGGGGGCGCGCTTGCAGTGGATCGCGATGCTTTCGCAGCATCCGTCACCCAGACATTGCTGGGTCAGACAAATATCCGTCTTGAGCGCGCCGAATTCACAGAGCTGCCACAAGATGGTCACTGGATCATTGCCACCGGGCCGCTGACATCGGATGCGCTGGGGCAGGCGATTGCGCGCGAGACGGGTGCCGAGGCCTTGGCGTTTTTCGATGCGATTGCGCCAATTGTCTATTTTGACAGTATCGACATGTCGCAGGCGTGGTTTCAGTCCCGCTATGACAAGGGCGCGACAGAGGCTGAGCGCAAGGCCTATCTCAACTGTCCGATGACGCGCGATCGGTATGAGGCCTTTATCGACGCGCTCCTTGCGGCTGAGAAAACCGAGTTTCATGATGGTGAAACTGCGGGCTATTTTGATGGGTGTCTGCCGATTGAAGTCATGGCCGAGCGCGGGCGAGAGACTTTGCGTCATGGTCCGATGAAGCCGATTGGTCTGACCAATCCGCACGCGCCAGACGAAAAACCTTACGCTGTGGTTCAATTGCGCAGGGATAATGCCCTGGGCACGCTCTATAATATCGTGGGCTTTCAGACGAAGATGAAGTACCGCGCGCAAACTTCTGTTTTCAAGACGATTCCTGGTCTGGAAAATGCGTCTTTTGCGCGGCTTGGGGGGATTCATCGCAACACATTTCTGAACGCGCCCACGCTTCTGGATGATCATTTGCGCTTGCGCTCGCGGCCCCATATTCGCTTCGCCGGTCAGATCACCGGGGTCGAGGGTTATGTCGAATCCGCAGCGATGGGGCTGCTGGCCGGGCGTTTGGCTGCGGCCGATATTCTGGACATTCCGGCAAGCCCACCGCCGCGTGAGACCGCGATGGGCGCACTCGTGCACCACATTACTGGGGGCGCGGATGCCAAGACGTTTCAGCCGATGAATGTGAATTTTGGGCTGTTTCCACCGATCGACGCCAAGGGCGGTCGTCGCGGTCGTCGGGATCGTTACAAAGCCTATACGGATCGCGCAAAAGCGGCTTTCATGGACTGGCTGGACCAGCGCAATGCCGCCTGACGCGGTCACCCGGTTTGCACCCTCGCCAACCGGACCCTTGCATCTGGGGCATGCTTATGCAGCGCTGGTCGCGGTGCAGCGTGCAGGGGCAGGGCAGTTTTTGTTGCGTATTGAAAATATTGACCGAAGCCGGTGTCGACCCGAATGGGAGGCGCAGATTTATGACGATCTGGCATGGCTCGGCTTGCGCTGGCAGCGCCCGGTGATGCGCCAATCCGAGCGTCTGCCGGTCTATCGTGCAGCGCTGCAACATTTTGCAGCGGAAGGGCTGATTTATCCATGCCGTTGCACGCGTGCCGATATTCGCGTCGCCCTTACGGCCCCGCAGGAAGGGGCGTCCTTGGGGCCTGATGGTGTGACCTATCCCGGCACATGCCGCGCGCGTTCGATGTCAGACGCAGGACCGACTGATGCACTGCGTCTGAACATGAGTGCAGCTCTGGCACGCCTCGGGCCCCTCAGCTTCATCGAGACGGGTCCGTTATTTGCAGGTCGGCATCTGCTCGATCATGACTGGCTGCGCGATGTGGCCGGTGATGTGGTCTTGGCCCGGCGGGATGTCGGGACCAGTTATCACCTTTCTGTTGTCCTGGATGACGCGGCACAAGGCATCACTGAAGTGACCCGTGGCTGCGATTTGTTCGACGCAACACCGATTCATGTCGTGCTTCAGGCGTTACTTCGTCTTCGCACTCCAACCTATTATCATCATGATCTTATTCGTGATGAGAGCGGAAAGCGATTGGCCAAACGTGACGATGCGCGCGCGATTGCAGTCTATCGTTCCGAAGGCCTGACGCCAGACGCGCTTGCACAAAGGTTCAGTCTGCCGATGGTGTCATGATCTCGATTTCCTGCCCATCCCGCAACGCAGTGTAGAAACAGGATCGCCGATTTGTATGACATGCAGGGCCGGTCTGTTCGACCAGCATGAGCAAACAGTCACGGTCACAATCGATGCGCATCTCGACCAATGTCTGAATGTGGCCTGAACTCTCGCCCTTGATCCAGAAGGCCTGTCGCGATCTTGACCAGTATGTGACCCGGCCTGTCGCAAGAGTACTGGACACAGCGGCTGCATTCATCCACGCCATCATCAGGATATCGCCAGATGCATGATCCTGCGCAATCGCCGGGATCAGTCCGTTTTCGTCATACTGCAGGGTTTTCGGATCAAATGTCATGGGCTATGTCCTAGTGTGAGGTGATTGACTACCCTAGACCCGTGCCCGAAGGAAGACATGATGGCCGAGAATGCGGACCTGATCAAACTCTATTCCGCGCGCATCCTCGCGCTGGCATCTGATATCCCGCACCATGCCCGCCTTGAGGGCGCGCAAAGCAGCGCGAAACGGCGCTCGCCTCTTTGTGGATCGACAGTGACGATTGACCTCGACATGCAGGACGGTCGCGTCATCCGTTTCGGGCAGGATGTCAAAGCCTGTGCACTCGGTCAGGCGGCGGCTGCGATTTTGGGGCAGGTGGTGATCGGGCGCAATGCGGCCGAACTGGCTGTGGCGCGCGATCAGTTGCATGCCATGCTGACAGCAGATGGACCGGTCCCGGATGCGCCGTTTGATGGCTTTGAAGTGCTGCTGCCTGCGCGCGACTATCGCAACCGGCATGCATCGATCCTGCTTGCGCTCGATGCTGCTGTCGAGGCAACGGCGTCTTTGAGCGCTGCGAAGACTGCCCCAAGCGAAAGCGGCTGAGGCATGTCTTTTCGCGAACAAATGCAAATCCCCGGCCGGAATACAATGGCCACGGCACGGCTCGGGGCTGATGCGCCATCGCAAACGGAGACGAGGTGACATGCGCGTTCTGGTGTTCAATGCGGGCAGTTCGTCGCTGAAACTGGGCGCTTTCGATATCGACACATATGCGCCGCTGTCCGAGGCGCAGCAAATCTTCAAGGCCAGTTTCGATCGTTTCGGTCCTGCAGGCTGCACGCTCACATATGACGGCGAAAGCGCCGCCGCTGAGTTTTGTGACATGGGCGCTGCCATTCGGGCCGTGCCGGCGCTGCTGGAGCGTGCCGGACTGTCGGGCATCGAGGTCATCGGGCATCGGATCGCGCATGGTGGGGCAGATTTTCCGTCCCCCATCGCGCTCGACGATTCTGCTATTGCCAGGATTGCCGCGCTCACGCCGCTTGCACCCCTGCACAATCCCGTCAACCTTGACGCGGTCGGATACGCGCGCAATCTGTGGCCGGATGTGCCGCATTGGGCCGTGTTTGACACAAGCTATCATCTGACGAACCCTGCGCGCGCAACAACCTATGCTGTGCCAGAGGCCTGGCGCACGCTCGGGCTGCGCCGCTACGGTTTTCACGGCAGTTCGCATAAATATGTGGCCCATCGCGCGGCCGAGGCGCTTGGGCAAGAGCTGCAAGATCTGCGTGTGATCAGTCTGCATCTGGGCAATGGGGCCAGCGCCTGTGCGATCTCGCGTGGTGAGAGCATTGACAGTTCCATGGGAATGACCCCGCTCGAAGGGTTGGTGATGGGCACCCGGTCCGGCGATATTGATCCCGGCGCTTTTGGTTTTCTGTCCCGCGCCACCGGGATGGATGTGCCCCAGATCGAAGCTGCGCTTTATTCCGAAAGCGGGCTGATGGGGCTGACCGGGCGCTCTGACATGCGCGATATTGAAGCCCTGGCCGCTGAAGGCGACGCGCGGGCGCAGCTTGCGATCAATATTTATGCCTATCGCGCGCGCAAGTATATCGGCGCTTATGCAGCGGCGATGGGCGGGCTGGATGCGCTGGTCTTCACTGGGGGTATTGGTGAAAATTCGCCGTCGATGCGGCGGCGGATTTGCGACGGGTTGGGTTTTCTGGGGCTGCGCCTTGATGATGATCGAAATCTGGCCGTTAATCTGACAGCGCGCGCAGCACCGCAAATTCAGGGTTATGGCGCACGGGTCAATGTGCTTGTCACCGAGACGGCCGAGCAATTGATGATCGCGCGTGAAATCGTTGATGCGATCGGCCTTGAGCAGGGCAGGGGGGCTACACCTGCTCCCAGGATCCCGATTGCCGTATCGGCCCGGCATGTGCATCTGTCGCGCGCTGCCGTCGATGCGCTTTTCGGTGCCGGATATGCCCTGACCCCTGACAAGCCCTTGCGCCAGAGCGGGCATTGGGCGGCGCGCGAGCGGGTCACGTTGCAGGGACCGAAAGGCCAGATTGAACATGTCGCGATCCTTGGGCCACTGCGCGCGCGCACGCAGATCGAGATCTCGCGCACGGACGGTTTTGCGCTTGGAGTCGATGCGCCGACCCGCCAAAGCGGCGATCTGGAAGCTACGCCCCGGATCCGCATGATTGGACCGCATGGGCAGATGGATACAGACGGGCTGATCATTGCTGCGCGCCACATCCATATGAACCGCGCCGATGCTGCGCGTTTCGGGCTTGCCGATGGTGTGCGGGTCGCGGTGACGCTTGGCAAGACCGGGCGGGGACTGACCTTTTCGGATGTTGTGGTCCGGGTGACCGAAAATGCGTTTACCGAGATGCATATCGACACGGATGAAGGCAATGCGGCCGGGATCACCGGCAATGTCAGCGGCGAGATCGTAGGCCATGGCCAGGTATCGCCACAAGGCTGAGAACAGCAGCGCCAGACGCTGGCCCAGAAAAAAGCGGTTCATCCTGCTGCGGGCGCGAGTGTAATCGTGCCGTCATCGGACAAACGCTGCACTATCGCCGAGATCCGGACCAGCGCTGCGTCGTAGCTATCAGTATCCGGCTGGGGCAGGGCGGCTGCATCTTCGCGCAGGGTTTCCGCCATACGTTTCGACATGTTATCGAGCAGGAAGTCGCAGGTCGCGACATCACCAGGCTGTTTTGCCGCGATGATCTGCATCACATCATCACTGTCCAGTTCACGCATCACTGTCGGCACATCGCGCGTGGACAACCGCGCTGGAATGTCCTGAAATGTGAAAATCGATTGCCGGACAACTGCGGCAAACCCCTGATCGGCGCTTTCCAGATCGTGCAGCAACTGATCCCGTATTTTTGCAGGCGAGGCGTTCAGGATATCGCTCATGCGTCTGCCTGGCGGCGTGGGGAAGGCGCGCGCGGGTTTTTCGGTGAGTTGACCCGCCAGCGTGAGCCCGATCCTGGTCACAGTTTCAGGCGAAACAGTTTCAGTCCGGGCAATCGCAAGAGCAAGCATCTGCGCCCGGTCCGGGGGCAGGGCCATCAGGATCCGGGCAGCTTTGTCAGTGCTCAGTTTTGACAGCAAGACAGCGCCGACAAGCCGCGACTCTCGATCGAGCAAGTGCAAAAGCTCTTCAAGCTCAGCGGCTTCGATTGCTGTCCATGGATCGTTGGCCTGTCCACTACGGGCCAGCGCGCGCAGGCTTTCTGTGGCGCGCGGATCGAGACGACCGTCCAGAAGTGAGAGCGCGCCTTCGACGCCGTCCGGAAAGGACAGGCCGACCTGTTCCAGCATCTCGGTGAATTCATCGACCACAGCGCACATGGTCGCACGGTCTACCAGCCGCATTTCGCCCAGCGTGCGCGTCAGATCCGCCTGAGTTTCGGGCGGCAGAGTGCTGAGCGGCATATCCAGCCCTTCGGCCAGAAGCAGCCGTACAATGATTGCCGCTTTCTGCGCCCCGCTTAGATGATCAACGCGCGGCCGTGTCTTGGGCGGCACTGTTTGCTGTGCAGATACTGCAGTTTGGCGGCTGCGTGACGCTGACGCAACCGCGCCTGCAGCAGGTACCATCAAGCTCTGATCAGTGGCGCTCATGTCTTTGTCTGATCCAGTCAAAAAGAACTTGATAAGACTGCCGTCAAAGTCTCAAGAAAGGGTTTAGACCCTACGTTCAGGCAGAAAAAAGCGCGCCAGAAACGGGCTGGCGCGCAGATCAATCGGGGTTGCGCTCAGCTGCTGACCGGCTCGATGCAGGTCTGGCTGGCGTCATCGAAAACTTGACCTTCAGTGCAGGCCGAGGCTGTTTGTGCAGGCTTGTCCCAGGAACACATCGCGGATGCAATGGCCGGGGTAAACATCAGGACCAGTGCGGCCAGAGTAGCTTTCAGTTTCATCTGTGACTCTCCTTTTCCGATGATAGAACGATAGCACGAAACTTGCGTTTTTCACTGGTTTCGAGTCATTTTTCTTCAAAAACACGCGCAAAAATCGTCTCGACATGTTTTGTATGGTAATCGAGGTCAAATTTTGAGCGGATGTCCTCAGTGCTCAGCGCCGCGCAAATATCTGTGTCGTCCAAGAGTTCTTCAAGAAAATCAGCGCCTTGTTCCCAGACCTTCATGGCGTTGCGCTGCACCAGCATATAGGCATCCTCGCGCGAGACACCGGCCTGTGTGAGCGCCAGAAGCACGCGCTGCGAATGGATCAGCCCGCGAAACTTGTTCATATTCGCGATCATGTTGTCCGGATAAACCACCAACTTGTCGATCACGCCGGTCAGCCGTGCGAGCGCGAAATCCAGCGTCACGGTCGCATCCGGCCCGATCATGCGCTCGACCGAACTGTGCGAGATATCGCGCTCATGCCATAGCGCCACATTCTCCATCGCCGGAATCACCGCCATGCGTACCAGCCGCGCAAGCCCCGTCAGGTTTTCGGTCAGAACCGGGTTGCGCTTGTGCGGCATCGCGCTCGAACCCTTTTGGCCTTTCGAGAAAAACTCTTCTGCCTCAAGGACTTCGGTACGCTGCATATGGCGGATTTCAACCGCGATATTCTCGATGGAGGACGCAATCACCCCAAGCGTGGCAAAGAACATCGCATGGCGGTCGCGCGGGATGACTTGCGTGCTGATCGGCTCTGGGTTTAGCCCCATCTGCGCACAGACATGGGCTTCCACAGCCGGGTCGATATTGGCGAAAGTGCCGACCGCGCCGGAAATGGCACCTGTGGCGACTTCTGCGCGCGCGGCTTGCAACCTGTCGCGGTTGCGCTTCATTTCGGCGTAGAAGCGCGCGAGCGTCAGGCCCATCGTCGTGGGTTCGGCATGAATGCCATGGCTGCGGCCCATGCGGATGGTGAATTTATGCTCCATCGCGCGGCGCTTCAAAGCCGCGAGCAGGGCATCCATATCCGCCAGCAGCAGATCGGCGGCGCGCACCAGTTGCACATTGAAGGTCGTGTCCAGCACATCGGAACTGGTCATGCCCTGATGCACGAAGCGCGCTTCCTCATTGCCGATGATTTCGGCCAGATGGGTCAGGAAAGCGATAACATCATGCTTGGTGACGGCCTCGATCTCGTCGATCCGCGCCACATCGAATTCCACATCCTTGGCTTTCCAGACAGCCGCCGCGCTGGCTTGTGGGATCACACCGAGTTTCGCTTGCGCATCGCAGGCATGGGCTTCAATCTCATACCAGATGCGGAATTTCGTCTCGGGCGACCAAATGGCCACCATGTCAGGGCGGGAATAGCGCGGGATCATGGGCAACCTCTTGATAACGGTGGTGTCGTGCTTCTATATTTCGGTGCTAGGGTGTGCAACCAGCGTGATAGAGGTGTCCATCATCGCTCATGCGTCATGCGCAACAGGAGCCGGTGCCCAAATAGTGGCCGCATAAATGGAAAGCAGATGGAAGAAAAAGCGCGCGTCGAGAACGATATCATAAAGCTGGATTTCTCTACGTTACGGGACACGACGTTTTATCGCTGCAAGCTCGTTTTTGAAGGTGGGAGGCCCCCTTCGATGGTCAATTGTGACTTTATCGAATGCGAGTTTATACTTGACGGGCCAGCGCGTAACACTCAGGCTTTCTTAACTATTTTGTCGCAAATTGGTGCTGCTGACTTGGTCGTAAAAGGAATGCTTGGCCTGAAAAATTGGTCGGAAAACCATGGCTGAACAGAGCAATGTCATCCACATCTCGTCAGTCAACGCGGATGAATACATACCCCCTCGCGACGTGACTGGCACCTTTAGTTCGGGTGGCGGAGGTAGTTCGGGTGGCGGAGGTAGTTCGGGTGGCGGAGGTGGTAATTCGGGTGATGGGGGCGATGGGATGGATCGCGGCTATGTTGACGCCAAAATCGAGGCGGTCAAGGCGAACAACGATGCGCGGTTTGCAGAGGTAACATCGTCTTTGCAAACGATTCTCGCACAAATTTCTGTTGTTTCTGCTAAAGTTGACAGCAAACCCTCTTTAACGTGGATTATTGGCATAGCTGTCGCGGGTTTTCTGGCCGTGCTGGCTGTGTTGGCATTTGGCAGTGATCGTTTCGACGGCGGTGTGAGCGTACAGTCAACCGTCTCGCAGCGAATGATAGAAGCAGAGCGGCTCTCAATCCAGAACGCTGAGCAAATCAAGCGTATTCTTGATCTGCTCGACCAGTGACCCCACGACTTTAACATAATACTGATTATGGGATATTTGGATCAGGGCTACATATTCAAGACTTGCAATATTTAAGATCGTCCGTATATAAGCTCCCATCAAGACCGACAGCCTGTCCCAACCTCACAAGGCCCGCATATGCTGATGAAATTTCTGCCCTTTCTGACATGGGCCCGCCGTTACAGCCGCGCTGATCTGGGCAATGACGTGATCGCGGCGCTGGTCGTGACGATCATGCTGGTCCCGCAAGCCATGGCCTATGCCATGCTGGCAGGTCTTCCGGCACAGGCCGGGCTGTATGGTGCCATGCTGCCCTTGCTGCTCTATGCGGCTTTCGGCTCGTCGCCCTCGCTAGCTGTCGGCCCCGTTGCTGTGGTCGCGCTGATGACCGCCGCTGCCGCAGGCGCAGTGGCCGAGATCGGCGCACCGGGCTTTCATCTGGCAGCCCTCTGGATCGCGCTCCTGTCAGGCGGCATGATGTTGGCGCTGGGGCTGCTCCGGCTCGGGTTTCTGGCGAATTTTCTCAGCCATCCCGTGATTTCCGGCTTCATCACTGCCGCAGGAATATTGATTGCGGCCAGTCAGTTGCGTCATCTTCTTGGTGCAGATGTGACAGGCAAGACGCTGCCTGAAGTCCTGCCCTCGCTGGTTGCGAATATCTCGGGTCTGTCATTGCTGACTGTCCTGATATCCGCGCTCGTGCTCGGCTTCCTGTTCTGGTCGCGCAGCGGCATGGCGCGGCTGCTGATGCGTCTGGGCCTGTCTGCACCGCTGGCCAAACTGCTTGCCAAGACCGCACTGCTAATTGCTGTCGTGGGCTCGACCGTGGCCGTCTGGGGCCTTGGCCTCGATCAGCGTGGGATCGCCGTCGTGGGCGATATTCCGCGTGGCCTGCCGCTCATCGGATTGCCCGAATTCGACCTGACCCTGATCCAGCTTCTCGCGGCCCCCGCGCTGATGATCGCGATTGTGGGCTATGTCGAATCCGTTTCCATCGCGCAGACGCTTGCGGCCAAGAAACGACAATCCATCGACCCCGACCGCGAATTGGTCGCGCTGGGTCTGGCCAATCTCGGCGCGGGTGTCACGCAGGCCATGCCCGTCACGGGCGGGCTGTCACGCTCGATTGTCAACTACGATGCCGGTGCCGCCACCCCTGCAGCCGGGGCAATCACAGCCGTCCTGATCGGCATCGCGGTCCTGGCCCTCACACCGCTGATGTTCTACCTGCCCCGCGCCACGCTGGCGGCGATCATCATCGTTGCTGTGGCCTCGCTGCTGGATTTCCGCGCGCTGCCGCGCACCTGGGCCTATTCGCGGGCCGATGGCGCTGCCATGGCCGCGACCATGGCGGTGACGCTGCTGATCGGTGTGGAACAAGGGCTGCTTGCCGGTGTGGGCCTGTCGCTTTTCCTGTATCTGTTCCGCACCTCGCGCCCGCATATGGCCGTGGTGGGCCAAGTGCCGGGGACCGAGCATTTCCGCAATGTGAACCGCTATGCTGTGGTCACGGATCCGAGCGTGTTCTCGATCCGTGTGGACGAGTCGCTCTATTTCCCCAATGCCCGCGCGCTGGAAGACCGCATCCAGCAAGCCCTCTCGGACGTCCCCGAGCTGCGTCATGTCGTGCTGCAATGCAATGCAGTCAATTATATCGACGCCTCGGCGCTGGAAAGCCTGGAAGCAATCAATGACCGCCTGCGCGCCGCCGATGTCACGTTCCACCTGTCAGAAGTCAAAGGCCCGGTCATGGATCAGTTGCAGCGCAGCCACTTCCTGCAGGATCTGAGCGGTCAGGTCTTTCTGACCCAGTTCGACGCAATGCAGGCACTTGCACCGCAGATCACCTCGGATTGCCTGAAGGAAAATCGCGACACCCCGCAGCTTGCACCGCTCTGATCCGGGTCAAGACACTGGTACCTTCAGAAAAAGGCGTTAGGCCGGGCCTGCCCCATATGAACATAACCCCCTCTCATGCTGCGCCTTGCCTTCGCCTTTGGCTGAGTCGCGCGCAATGGGGACATCGAGTCTCTGTACGATAAAAATAGAAACCAATCGGGAATTGGCGCATATAGATTACAGTGTTGCGTGCATCTGTATGCAGCTCTTTGCAGAACACCAGACCAAGGAGGTCCAGAATGAAATATCTCAAACTCTCCGCACTGATCGCGGGCAGCACCGTCATGATCGCAGCATGTTCGAATGATCCGCAAATCAATGCGGCTGTGGGCGGCCTGTCGGGCGCCGCTGTCGGAACGCAGATCGGATCCGGATCGGGGAACACTGCGGCCATTCTTGGTGGGGCTGCGGTCGGGACAGCGGTCGGCGCGAATACCCGCGTGGGGCAGCGTTAAGTGGCTGCTTGAGGATCAGCTTCATGACCTCACTTGCCAGCAAAAACCCCCGGCCATGCAGCCGGGGGTTTTCTTGTCTCAGAAGTTCCGCAGATCAGTCGATCATTGGCAGCAGACTGTCAACCGACGCTTTCGCATCCCCGTAGAACATCCGAGTGTTGTCCTTGTAGAAGAGCGGATTTTCGATGCCCGAATACCCGGTCCCCTGCCCGCGCTTGGACACGAAGACCTGTTTCGCCTTCCACACTTCCAGAACAGGCATCCCGGCAATCGGGCTGTTGGGGTCTTCCTGCGCGGCCGGGTTCACGATGTCATTCGAACCGATGACGATCACCACATCCGTGTCGGGGAAATCGTCATTGATCTCCTCCATTTCAAGCACGATGTCATAGGGCACTTTCGCTTCGGCCAGCAGCACATTCATGTGCCCCGGCAAGCGGCCCGCGACCGGGTGGATGGCGAAGCGCACGTTCTTTCCCTTGGCACGCAGCTTGCGGGTCAGTTCGGCAACGCCCTGCTGTGCTTGCGCCACGGCCATGCCATAGCCCGGCACGATGATCACGCTATCGGCCTCGTTCAGCGCTGTTGCCACACCATCGGCGTTGATCGCGACCTGTTCGCCCTCGACCTCCATCTGCGGGCCAGACGTGCCGCCAAAGCCACCTAGAATCACGCTGACGAAGCTACGATTCATCGCCTTGCACATGATATAGGACAGGATCGCCCCGGATGCGCCGACCAGCGCGCCCACAACGATCAGCAACTCATTGCCGAGCGAGAAACCGATGGCCGCAGCCGCCCAGCCCGAGTAGCTGTTCAGCATCGACACCACCACGGGCATATCCGCCCCGCCAATGCCCATGATCAGATGGTAGCCGATAAAGAGCGCCAGCGCGGTCAGCACCAGCAGGAAGAAGATCGACGCGCCTGCGCTCTCGGCATAGGTCAGATAGAGACCCGCGAAGACCACCGAAGCCACCGCAGCGCCCGCATTCAGCATATGCCCGCCCGGCAGTTTCTTGGCCGCCGAATCCACGCGCCCCGCAAGCTTGCCATAGGCGATGATCGAGCCCGTGAATGTCACCGCGCCGATCCAGATCCCGATCATCAACTCAACCCGCAGGATGGTGACTTCGACAGCGGTTTTCTTGCCGATGATGGCTGCGAAATTGGTCAGACCCAGCCACAGGTCATACGCCTCGATCGACATCAGCCCGACAGGCTGCGGGAATGGCAATCCGGCAGTCATGAATTCAGAGGCCACGCGCCCGATTTCAAGATGCGCGTTGAAGCCCACCAACACAGCTGCCAGACCCACCAGCGAATGCATGAAGGCCACCAGCTCGGGCATTTGCGTCATCTGCACACGGGTTGCCAGCTGCCAGCCCACCAGACCGCCGATGGCGATCAGGACCAGCGTCAGCCCCCACATGCCAGAACCGGGACCGACCAGCATGGCCAGAACGGCCACAGTCATCCCGGCGATACCATACCAGATCGCCCGTTTCGCGCTTTCCTGCCCCGAAAGACCGCCCAGCGACAGGACGAAGAGAACTGTCGCGACAGCATAGGCCGCAACTGTAAATCCGAAATCCATCTCTTATCCCTCCTGCCGTCAGGATTTCTGGAACATGGCGAGCATGCGCCGTGTCACCAGAAAGCCGCCAAAGATATTCACTGCCGCCATCAACAACGCCAGCGCCGCCATCAGCGTGATCGACACAGAGGTCGACCCGATCTGCAACAACGCCCCCACGATGATGATCGAGGAAATCGCGTTGGTCACCGCCATCAGCGGCGTGTGCAGCGAATGGCTGACTTTCCAGATCACCTGGAAGCCCACGAAGACCGCAAGCACGAAGATGATGAAATTGCGCATGAAGCTTTCCGGCGCAACCAGACCCACAGCCAGCACGAAAGCCGCGCCAGCAGCCAGCAAACCGACCTGCATCTTGGTCTCGGATTTGAAGGCGGCGATTTCATTCGCGCGCTTCTCTTCCGGGGTCAGTTCCTTGACCTTTTCCTTGGGTTTGGCGGCAATCGCCTTCACCTTGGGCGGCGGCGGCGGGAAGGTGATTTCGCCTTCATGCGTCACTGTCGCGCCCCGGATCACGTCATCTTCCATATTATGGTTGATGACACCATCCTTCTCGGGCGTCAGATCGGTCAGCATATGGCGGATATT
The DNA here is from genome assembly GCA_007123015.1 of Natronohydrobacter sp. Lineage (GTDB taxonomy): Bacteria > Pseudomonadota > Alphaproteobacteria > Rhodobacterales > Rhodobacteraceae > Roseinatronobacter. The sequence goes on from SKSL01000174.1 coordinate 19,099, forward strand.
GGTCGCATAGAGCGTCGAGCTCTGCGCGGCCATCCGGCTGGGGAAATCCGTGTAGCCCACAATGATCACACCGTTTTCCGTGACCAAGCGCTCATCCATCACAGTCAAATCGCAGTTCCCGCCCTTCTCGGCGGCCAGATCAACGATGACCGAGCCCGGCTTCATCATCTGAACCATATCCTCGGTCCAGAGTTTCGGCGCAGGGCGTCCGGGGATCAGAGCTGTCGTGATGACGATATCGACATCAGGGGCCAGTTCGCGGAATTTTGCGAGCTGCTTTTCGCGGAATTCCGGGCTGGAGGGGGCCGCATAGCCGCCCGTCTCGGCACCGTCGGTCGCAGCTTCATCAAATTCAAGGAAGACGAATTCCGCGCCCATCGACTCGATCTGCTCGGA